>CBIMFG010000382.1:0-5221 GCA_966243125.1 uncultured Niastella sp. | reverse complement strand
CAGAACATTCCTGGGCTTTACGTCCTATACCCACTTTAATGTAGCTGGCTTGTAATTGTTTTGTGATTCGTACCCTTTAATAAAAAAGTCTCCTTTAACCGGGAGACTTTTTACTTTATATTCATGTCCGCGTTACTCTGACCTAAGACTCTTCACCGGATTTTCAATAGCAGCTTTTATTGACTGAAAACTGATAGTGGCCAACGCAATAAGCACCGACAACAAACCGGCAGCGGCAAAGATCCAGGCGCCGATGCTGGTACGATAAGCAAAGTCGTTCAGCCAGCTGTTCATCACCCACCAGGTAACCGGCGAGGCAATCACAAAAGCCAGCAACACCAGCTTGATAAAATCTTTTGACAGCAGCAGTACAATATTGGCAACCGATGCACCCAATACTTTTCGTACGCCAATTTCTTTGGTACGCTGTACAGTAGTATACAACGACAGGCCCAGCAAACCCAAACAGGCGATCAATACGGCCAATCCTGAAAATACCCCGAAGACCTTTCCGAAAAGCAAATCATCGGCATACTGGCGATTGTAGCTTTCGTCGAGGAAATAATAATCAAATAAATTACCGGGGAAAAATGCCTCGTATTTGGTTTTGATGGCGGCCATGGTTTCTTCAATATTACCTGTATTCACCTTTACCGAAAGCGCACTAAAGGTGCCGTAATAAGGCAGGAATACAGTTGGCTCTAACGGATAGCGCAAAGACTTTTGATGATAATCGGCAATCACCCCTATCACATCCACTTCCCTCCCCTGCATGTGAATCTGCCTGCCAACAGCTTCCTGTGGGGTTTTAAAGCCCAACAGCTTACACACATTTTCATTGAGGATCACGTTATGCACTTTGCGCCAGTTGGGGTTGTAGTCTGTGTTATCAAAATTTCTACCCGCCAATAATTTAATACCATACAAAGGAATGAACTCCTTACTTACCCCCATTCTACGGGTGGTAAAACGTTCCGATGTTTTACTATCAGCTAAACTAAGATCAAAAGCCCGGCCCATTTCACTACCAGGCACGTTGCCTGAATTGGCCACATTGATTACATGTGGAATTTGTTTTAATTCATTCTGCAAAGCGTTTTCCCGGTCAATAAAGGTAGAATCCCAACGGGTCAACAAAGGTGCTTTTACAATCAACACCTGCGACAAATTGATCCCCAGGTTTTGTTTGCTTACAAACTGCATTTGACGATATACCACCAGTGAACCTATAATAAGCGCCACGGTAGTAGCAAACTGAAATACCACCAGGGCCTTCCGCAGATGAATGCCTTTTGCTGAAGAAACAAATTTTCCTTTAAGCACTTTGATGGGCATAAAAGAAGAAAGTACAAATGCAGGGTAGAAGCCCGACACAAAAATACCCAACACCATCAACGCAATCAATAAGGTAATTACATTAAAGCCATTCAGTCCATAATGGAACAAATACCCCAATGAAAGATGTTGTTTGATCAATGCATTAAACGGTTGTTGCACCACGCTGATCAATAAAAAAGCGATGGACAGTGCAATCAAATTTATAAGCAGGGACTCCGTAAGGAATTGTTTGATCAACTGTGCTTTTGTAGCGACGGTCACTTTACGTACGCCCACTTCTTTGGCCCGTTCAACAGATTTGGCCGTGGCCAGGTTTACAAAATTGATCCAGGCGATCAGGATGATCAGCGCTGCAATAATTGCCATTGACCACACTACCCTTGCGCTGGCCGTTGTACCAATTTCATATTCGTAGTCGGAATACAAATGCGCCTGGGTCACGGGCTGTAAAGAGAATTTTTCTTCACTGCCTGAAATTTTGGTCCCCTGAAAATGCCGCTGGCTGAAGGCAGCCAGTTTTGCTTCCAATGTTTTAGGATCGGTGCCTGGTTTAAGTTGAATGTAATGCCAGAAATCAGAATTTGTAAAATCATATTCAGCCTCCCGCCACCCTAAACTTCTATACAAAGTACAGTAGGAGAAAAGAAAGGAAAATTTAAGATGGGAATTTTCAGACCGGTCTTTACAAACAGCGGTTATCTTATAAGAAGATTCATTGTCCTTTTTTATCAGTTGCCCAACAACCGGCTGAAAGTTATTGTCTTTTATAGCAAACAATTTACGCGCAAGGGTTTCGGTGAGTATGAGCGTATTGGGTTCTGTTAAGGCATTTGTTTTATCGCCGGCAACCAGGGGATAATCAAACATGCTTAAAAAAGAATTCTCAACGGCAAATCCTGGTTGGTCGCCCAGCGTTCTATCATCCTTTCTAAGAATACTGGTGGCCGGTTCCACCCGGGTATAATTCATCACTTCAGGAAAATCTTCCTGCATGGCTTTGCTGATAGCGGAATAGGTGATGGTGCCATGCTGAATTAATTTTCCATTCTGGTACCGGTCGTTAGTTACGCGGTAAAGATCACTTGCGTTTGTATTAAAGCGATCGAAGCTCAGGTGAAAGCTCACATATTGCAGGATTAGCAAGCAGGCAGTAATGCCAACGGATAGCCCCGCAATGTTAATGGCAGAAAACAGTTTATATTTTTGCAGATTACGCCAGGCCGTTTTGAAATAACTTTTGAGCATGCAGTTAGTGATTTTACTTTACAAAGCCGATAGTACGCCAAAATAACTAAACTATGACTATCAATGTTTTGACGCACGTATCAGGATAATGTTTGTTCGTTTTTGATACAACGTTCGTACGGTTATAATACATGCCCTACATAATGCCTGTATTATTTTTCCCCACCCCTCTTTTAACCCCATTATATTTTTTGCATATTTGTCCTAAACAATTTTTGCCCTATGCTTAACCAGGTCTTCTCCATAAGCGGAAATAAAATTGCATCCCTTGTTGCCGATGCAGATGCTTTAAAATTCTCCAGTTCGGGTTTTACCAGCGTGGATGAGTTTCTCACCTCCTTTGGTAAAAAGCTATCATTAGCTACAAAAGTGGAGATCAAATACGACACCATTAAATCAATTCAAAAAGAAGACAAAGACAAAACCATCGCTATTAAATACAAGGGGCTTGGCGGTATCACCAACAGCTGTGAGTTTTCTTTTAACAATGAAAGTGACTACGAAGTCTTCTTCAGCTATCTTGAAAAAGAACGATATTTTAAAAGAACTGCGGAAACCCTGACGCCCTTTAAAGCGATCAGCAGTTATCTCCTGGGACTGGCATTAACAATAGCCATTACCGCATTTTGTTACTACGAGGCCATCAATATCGAAAACGGTTCACTGGAAGAAGCTGGCAATAGAAAAGCAAGAGCCTTTAATGCATTGATAGGTTTGTTGGGCGATAAAGGCGTTCTGGCTGTTGGCGTGTTAATAGTTTGTTATCTGGGTTATAAGATTTGGACGAGATTTAAAAATCCGCCTACCCAAACGAAGTTCATTGCGCCGAATGGGTATTAAAACAAATCATACATGCGAAGCGGTTTTAGTGAGCCGCTTCGCAATCACTTCTTCCCCTTTTTCGAAGCCTTTGCCTTTTCATTAAAGGCCACACACAACCCAACCCAGTATTCAAAATCTTTTTTAGATTTGAATCCTTCTGGATAAATGTAGCAATAACCTTTGTATTCTCTTCCCCTCATGATCATGGGGTGGAAACCATTTTTCTCGGCTACTTCCTCCTGCAAGGCAGGATCAAACCGGCACATCAGGTTGTTACCACTTACACTCACACACATTTTACCATTCACCATAAAGGTGAGGCCCCGGAACATTTGTTTTTCATCAATTTTTAATTTGGGAAATTGTACCAGGTATTCCCGTATCCTGTCTGCCAGTTTTATATCGTACGCCATGACAAGTTGAATTAAATGAGCATTATTAAAATACAAAAAAGTGTTCAATCGGTGCCATTCTTCCTGCACGCTTATGGGCTAAAATAACACACTTATCCTCCAAAACAACACACTTATTAAGTTATTATTATAGATTTTAAAATCTTGTTATAGTTTTACGGTTTGCAACTATAAACAAGCACGATTGTCATAGATCGTGTTAGTCACATTCAGGGAAAATAAAAAAGGGTTCGGCTGCATGAATTCAGCAGATAATAATAGTAATTTATTGCAAACAGAGTGGAACATACAAGGAAGTACATTTGCAACGGAGATAAATGCACAGCTGGCATTTGTTGAGGAACATGGTTTGCAAAACTGGCAGGGTAATGAACCGGCAGATAACCGAAACGAACTGGCGCTGGAAGTATTAACCCTTTTGAAAAAAGCCAATAGAGAAGGCACCGTCGATACCTTCAGAGCATCCTACCCACCCGCTCACGCCCCTTTTATAAACATCATTCAGGAACAGGGACAAAACATAGAAAACCTGTGCTACATAAATGAGGATACAATTGCATTTGTTATAGGTTCTGCCTATGAAAAAAGAAAGGCCTATATTCTCACCCACCGGAAAATTGAAAAGCTATCTGAATCCATACAGGCAATTGGCCGTTCGCACCAGAACAATATTTACGCCATTGCAAAAACCAATTCTATAACAACTTATAAGAATTGGGAAGGAAGAAGAATAGCTGAATTTAAATTGCCACTTGTATCACCCTTACCTATCTCACAACTCATTCCTTTTAACGACGGCTTATCTGTATTACTCATTTCGGCAGAAGGCATTTATCTGCTTACTGCCAATGGACATACTATGATCCATCCTGTTCCCGACCCGGAAGATGAGGACTGGAGCTCTTACATAGATATGGAGCATGCAGCTTTGTCGTATGATAATAATTACATTGCCGTAGGCGATCAAACCTCCAATCACCGCATCTTAGACCGGGAAGGAAATCTCATAACTACCCTTGACCCGCAATCATCCTATCCGCATTTTGCATTATTCTCCAAAGATGGCCAACAGGTATTGTTGAACTCCTGTCATTTATACAATGGCATAACCATCAGCATACCAACGGCAGCATTGCCTTATTCTAAAATAAATGCCGACATGCATACCGTTATCGATAAAAGTTGCCGCGTGTATGCAGCAGTGGCCACAACAGACCATTATATTTTTGGTGATGCCGCCGGAAATATTCAGGCTTTTGATAAAGAAGGAAAAAAGTGCTGGCATTATTTTATAGGTTCTACCATTACCAGCATGACGCTCTCTGAAGATGAAAAAACTTTATGGGTTGCTTCCTGCTCGGGCATGATCCCCGCATGAAAATCTTCGGCATTAGCTACAGCAA
>CBIMFG010000381.1:0-5225 GCA_966243125.1 uncultured Niastella sp. | reverse complement strand
AGCTACCGGGGCATCGTCCTTTTCCCTCAAAAAGATCCAGTGCCCATCGTACTCAGATAAAAAGGCATAACCCTGCGCCGGACTGAACAGCGTATATTCACGCCATTCATACCCACCTCCATCCTTCTTCTGGGCAAATCCAACCATGCGATATTCAACACCACGAATGGTGCCTTTAGCCTGCAAGGGAATATCAGGTTGCCGGCTTTTATTTACAACACGTAAAAACCTGCTGTCGCCATTCTTTATTTCATAACAGGCGCCGCAGGCATGGCAGGTATACGACCGGGTGAATGGCCAGGTATACAACTGGTTGGTTGCAGTACATTGTTTGCAGGTGATTTCTTTTGTTACGGTATCTATTGACTGATTACGCAGCTGTTGAAACCTGAAATCATCAAATGCCTGAAAATGTATCCGGAAGCAATTATAATCAGTTTTATTTTTATCACCGATCAATACAAGGCGGTCGCCATTTTCTTTAGCCAGTTCCAGCGTGTTAAACTGGCCATCTTCATCAAACAACCAGGTTTCCCCTTCTACCTGTATTTGTTTACAAAAGCTCTCCCGCTCAAGCATATAACGCCCGCTGTATAGGTCATGGCTGCCTGTTCCGTAATTCATGCGGGCAATCTGCGCAAAAGAAACGGAGTTATCCGGCACTATCTTTTCATACACCGCAAACTGGCCGTAGCCTTCTACCAACATCATTAGGCTGCCATCATCCAGTAACATCGTCCAGTTATTGATAACACTATCTTCATACACACATCGTACGCGGCCGGTGATCTCGAATTTCTTTTTCTCCCAAACGCCAAGGGTGCCCAGTTGAATGGGAGAAGCCGTATCGTTTGTTACCAGTAAATTGATCCGTTCTTTCACATGACCATCCACCCTTTTAATCGGGGCAAAACAATGCGGGCACACTATTACGTTGGTAGCACCGCTTTTGGCGGTTATTGTTCGCTGACACTCAGGACAGGTATATATGCCGGTTATGCTCATGGGGGTATCAGCGTTTTATTTGTTGACAGGCTATTACTTCGGCATCAAAGAACCTGATTAGTTCTTCATATATCCTTTGACCTGTTTGGTCGTTATTTTGTTGGTAGTTGGATAAATAAATATCCAGGTTTATGCGGTTGTATTCGGGCCAGCTGTGCAGGGAAATATGCGATTCGCTGAGGCAGATAACGGCGGTATAGCCGGCGGGGTCAAAATCATGGAATACTTCGCCCAGTTTGTTTAAACCATATTTATTGATCTGGCTGTGTAACAGCTGTTGTATAAACGAAGACTTTTCAAGCAATTCCTTTTGGGGCGACGAAAACTCGGCAATAATGTGTAAACCAGGTTGGTAATTCATAACGGGGTAGTTCCGGTGCTTAAAACTATATATTATTTAGTAGCCCGCAAAACCAAAATATTACAGGCGCCCGCTATAAATACAAAAGCCGAACGCAGTAATTAACTGCATCCGGCATAAAACACTAATACTCATGATAGGCGAAAAGAAGTAAAATAATGCGTTAGGCTGCCAGTTTATTAACGTTCAACATGCCAATAATATCCTGGCGCAATAACGAGCTCATAGCTGCATATAATTCCGGCATTTCGTGCCGCATGCGAATGGGATTTTCAAAAAACACTTCCACACTTACTGCCCAAAATTCGTGGTAATTGGTGCCGGCATAATCACCCAGTAAATTCTTTCGGCCATTTTGCATGCTCTCGAAAATGGGACGGGCCACTTTTGAAAAATTCTTGAATTCCTTTTTAAAATGTTTGTCCTCCTCTGTTTGGGAAATGAAATTTACGTAGGCCAGTGCATGCCCCATTTCGTGTAAACCCATGTTCCAGCTGGGAGTAAGTCCTTTAACTCCTTTAATAAATTTGTCCCACGACAAATAAATACCGCTGTGGTCAACATGCCCTTCAAACGGGCGGGAATAAAAGCCGTAGTGATAATCATCTTTCAGCACATAGATGTCTTTGAAAAAGTTGAACAGGTACTTTTCCAGTTTAAATGTTAACTGAACAGCTACTGCACTGATAAGAATGGGCATTTCAGCACGTTCTTCCACCTCTATATAATGAAATTTCTTTGCCTTTTTGAACAGGTAAGTTCTGAAGAGGAATTTGTGCTGGTCATCTACGCTTAGTCGGTTGTAATATTTCAGGTGCTGGGCAACAATGGCATGATAAAAGGTTTCCTGTGCAAGAAACAGTTTGTACTGCCTCTTTTCATACAGGTAATTGTACCATTTAATAACAGGACTTTGCAATACAATGATGCCGAAGACCACCAGAAAAATGATCAAAATCTCCATAAGGGCTCTATTTTTCTTTCGTAATGACTTGACGGGATCAGATCAACGAACAGTGGTTTTCAAATAGAGAAAATGGATCGGTGTACGGCTTTCAGGGATCCTTGGGAGTAAATCGTAATTACATTAAAGGGGGGTAATCAACTATAGAGAGTTCTATCAGGCTACAAAGTATAAAGAAAATTTTAAAAAAGAAAGACCCTACCGGTAAATTTATAGTTCTGTTAGTACTGGCTGTAATCGTCGTTAACCGGTTCCAGGAAAATTCCCGATCGTAATAGGTCCTGGTTCAACAACTTGCATATAGCATCATACAATTCAGGCAGTTGTATTTTGAAGGTGGAAGGGCGCTCAAAAAAATTCTCCACACAAACCGCCCAAAATTCCTGGTAGTTGGTGGCTGCATAACTTCCCAGCAGGTTCATTTCGCCCCCCTGCATGCGGTTAAACACTTCCCGGCCGGTGTTAGTGAACATTTTAAACCACCGGTACTGAAACCCCTCATCTTCCCCCTCATGCTCATGTTCAGGGAAATTTACATACGCCAGCGCATGCGCCATCTCATGTAAACCAACATTATCACCGTCGGAATAGTTCGCAAAAGAGTTCAAAAAATTATTCCACGACAGGTAAATACCATCTTCACTCACATGGCCCTGAAAAGGCACATTGAACAATCCGTAATGGTAAGCCCGCTTCATAATATAGATCTTGCTAAAATGGTCCATTAAAAAATGTTGTAACCCGAAAGTGAGTTGCACCGCCGCAGCGCTGACGAGTAACGACATATGTTCCTCCTCTTCCATTTCAACAAACTCAAACTTTTTGGTAGCCCGGAAAATGATGGTCCTTTTCAGAAAACGCTCGCGCAGCGCCTCATTTAAATTGCGGTAATAGGGAATGTATTGCGCCAGAATTGCATCATACGCGAAGTGCTTGTTATCGTACTGTTCCTTTATTTTTTTGGCCAGGTGCCTGTTGCGCAGGTAATGAGCAAAAGAAAGCCCGCCGGTAATAGCTACAATCAGCAAAAAAATAATTCCAGATGTCATTGGTTGATATTGGTAAAATTATGCTCGCAAAACAAGAACTTTCCCGGGCGAAAAATAGTAAAAAATACCCAACATTGGGTAGCCCACCGGGCAGCTATTGGTTTGGTGTTGTGTTAAAGTTCATAACAGGAATTAGGTTTTTTCTCTATATTTTGCCGGAATTTGAAAATCAATCGTTACGAAATTGATTTCCCCGCTTTCCGAAAGCAGGAAAGCAGCCGTTTTGAATTACCTTTGGCGCCCGCTTCAATGGGCGGGTTTATAACCAGCTTATCAGATTATTTAAATATTATAGGAATGTACAGAACTCATACCTGTGGAGAATTACGGATGGCACAACAGGGGCAACAGGTAACGCTTGCCGGCTGGGTGCAAACCATTAGAAAGTTTGGTAGCATCACTTTTATTGACCTTAGAGACCGCTATGGCATTACCCAGCTGTTGCTGGGGGAAGAATTGAACAGTCAGCTCGACCAGCAGCCACTGGGCCGCGAATTTGTAATACAGGCCACAGGGGTGGTGAATGAACGCAGCAATAAAAACCCGAACATTCCCACCGGCGATATTGAGATCAAAATAACTTCTTTTACCATTCTTAATAAATCGGCCACACCGCCTTTCACCATTCAGGATGATACCGATGGCGGCGATGACCTGCGCATGAAATTCCGCTATCTCGATCTGCGCCGCGGGCTTGTTAAAAAGAACCTCGAATTGCGGTATGCCGTTAACCGTGCCGCCCGTAATTACCTGCACGATAACCATTTTATGGATATCGAAACGCCGTTCCTGATTAAATCAACCCCCGAAGGGGCCCGCGACTTTGTGGTGCCTTCGCGCATGAACCCCGGTCAGTTTTATGCCTTACCCCAATCACCGCAAACCTTTAAACAATTGTTGATGGTGAGCGGCTACGACCGGTATTACCAGGTGGTAAAATGTTTCCGCGATGAGGACCTGCGCGCCGACCGGCAGCCAGAGTTCACACAAATTGACTGTGAAATGAGCTTTGTTGAGCAGGAAGACATCCTGAATATGTTTGAAGGCATGATCAAACACATTTTCAAAGCAGTAAAAGGACTTGAGATCACCGAAAAAGTGCAACGCATGAGCTGGGAAGAAGCCATGTGGCAATATGGAAACGACAAACCCGACATTCGTTTTGGCATGCAGTTGCTCAACATAAAATCAGCCTTCCTCAAAGATGGTAAACTGCCCGCCACTGGCGAATTGATAGCAGGTGTTGATTTCAAAGTATTCAATGAGGCAGAAACCGTGGTGGCCATTGCCGCTCCCGGTTGTGCCGAATATACCCGCAAACAAACCGATGAGCTGACAGAATGGGTTAAACGTCCGCAAATTGGTATGCAGGGCCTGGTATTCATTAAATGCAATGCCGATGGCACGTACAAAAGCAGTGTTGACAAATTCTTTACTGAAGATAAACTGAAAGCCATTGCCGACGCCGCTGGCTGGGAGCCCGAAAAACCGGCCGATGTGATCTTCGCCAATGCCGTCTTCCAATGGCTGCCCGACCATCCCCGGGTACTGAGGCGGCTCATGGGCTCTCTCGCGCCGGGCGGCGTCCTTGCCGTGCAGATGCCCGACAATGTTGCGGAACCGTCGCATGAACTGATGCGCCGGACAGCGGCCGCCATGCCCTTTGCGGAGAAGATCAGCGGCGGCGCTCGCACGCCTTTGCCTCGCGCACGGCCGTCACGTCCACCGCCGGGGCGGCCGCCTTCAGAACAGCCCCACCCGCCCCCTCACCGACGCGATCAGCTTCGCCGGGTCGTAGCCCACTCCCTGCTTGAAGACCAGCTCGACGTTGCGCACCTCGCCGATG
>CBIMFG010000380.1:0-5232 GCA_966243125.1 uncultured Niastella sp. | reverse complement strand
ATCGCCGGCGGGGCCCGAATAGCTGGCATCCAGATCTTTCTTGGTGATCTTTATTGTAAACGGAGTGCCATCTTTGTAGGTTTGTTTACCTACAAGCCAGGTGTTGTTGCGTTCGTCACCAGGCAGGTTAAACCGGTCGTAAAATTCAGCTGTAGTGCTCATGGAAATGCTCAGGTTGTTAGGAACACCATATACAGGATACATATACGCCATAAACCCATGACGGGTAAACTGGTTGCCATCCAGCAGCAGGGGATCGTATGGAATGGCGAAAATGGTCTCTGTTGTATTGGGGCCATTATCGGGTGCAAACACGGCTGCATAGGTAGGGTCCAGAGAATATTTTTTTGAGGCAATAACACTGTCGCACATGGCAACCGTTTCGGTATATCTTTTATTCCCTTTACCAAGGTACACTTCAGCATTGAGGTACATTTTTGCCAGCAGGGCATACACCATGCCTTTGGTGGGGTGAGCATAAGTAGGAATAGGATTGTTAGGGTCCTTTACCGGTAATTTGTCTACCACGGCTTTCAGTTCTTTTTCAACAAAGGCAAATACTTCGGCCCTTGTTTTTGTGGCTGGTAAATCATTTACCGGAAAGGTATCAACGATAGGAACATTGCCATAAATATCCATCATAAAGAAATAGAACAAAGCACGCATTGCCTTTACTTCTGCAGTAGAAGAAATACGGGCCGGATCTGTTTCGGCCATTGATGAATTGGCGATGTTGCTTAATACCCGGTTACAGGTATTGATGGCGCCAAATCCCCATGACCATACATCTTTTACGTTGGAATGATCGGGTGTATACTGGTGGTGGTGGTGCTGGCGGTACTGCCCACCGTCGTCATAGTTACCATCGCGGCCGGGAATGATGGCCTCATCGGTGGTAAGCTCCTGCATCCGGAAATATTCAACAGCGTATTTGCTGGCCAGCTGTGTATAAATGGGGCCTATTAAGGCTGTATAGTCCAATGGCGTTTTGGGAAAGTTGCCAAGGGTATATTGTGATTCCGGTGTAACGTCCAGTTTAGAACACGCACTCGCAATAAAAACGATAGCTGTTAATGCGATCAATATTTTTTTCATACTGGTATTATTTATTAGTGTGATCTCGTATTTTTTTATTGAATGGGTTAGAACACGATGTTGGCGCCTATGATAAACGATCTTGTTTTGGGATAGAAATTCTTGGAATCTATACCAGGCGTTAAACCGCCGATGTTGATCTCGGGATCAATGCCGCGATAACCAGTGATCGTAAACAGGTTGTTGCCTGAAACATATACCCGTAATTTGTTAATGGCCGGGATCTTTGTTTTGATGGAATAACCCAGGGTTGCATTGTCCATACGCAGGTAAGCGCCGTCTTCCAGAAAGCGGTCTGAAGTAAGGTAAGCAAGCCCATCTTTGAATGATTCGCCCAATGTGAATTTTGGCACATTGTTATTTTTTGAATCAGCAGGGCTGTTCAATTGCGCCAGGGTGTTGTTCAGGATCTTGTTACCCGTAACCCCTCTCAGGAAAAAATTCAGATCAAAATTCTTGTAGGTAAAGGAGTTGTTCCAGCCAAACAACAGTTTCGGCTGTGCATTGCCTGCAACAAAAAGCGCGTCTGTAAGCGGCTGGCTGGCAATGGTCTTGCCATCAGCAGTAAGGAAGGTACTGGTGCCGGCATCGTTTTTACCCATGTAATGCCACAAAGCAAATGTTCCCAACGGCTGGCCTTCTTTAAGGATCTGGCTCCAGTTACCTGATTGACCCTTTCCGCCCAGGTAAGCAAGGGGGTAATAATCAGGTGCCTGAAATCTGCCATTTGATAAAGAAACCACTTCGTTCTTGTTGTGTGAGGCGTTCAAGGTGGTGGTCCAATGGAAAGCTTTGGTTTGAACCGGTATAGCGGTTACAGTTACTTCCACCCCTGAATTTTTTACTTTACCTACGTTGGCGGTCATGGTGCTTGTAAAATAAACGGTGTTGGGCACCTGGTAACCGAAGATGAGGTCTGAAGTGTTTTTGATGTAATAATCAACAGAACCACTGATGCGGTTTTTAAGCACGGAGAAGTCAAGACCAATGTTGGTCATGGCTGTGCTTTCCCATTTCAGATCGGGATTTTCATTGGTTACAGGTAATAGGCCATTCAGGTAAAGGCCGTTGTTATAAAATTTCCCACTTGCATCGTAACGGGTAATGGCGGTGAAGGCATCAAAGCCCAGTGAGTTACCCGATACGCCATAACCGGCTCTCAGCTTCAGGTCGTCAAATATTTTTTGATTGGCCATAAAAGATTCCTGCGTAATGCGCCAGCCTGCTGATACGGTAGGGAAGTACCCCCAGCGGTTGTTCACCCCAAATGCAGAAGAGCCGTCTTTACGTATAGACGCCTGGAATAAATACCGGTCTTTGAACTGGTAGTTAATACGGGCATAATAAGAGATGAGGCGCAGCTTGGAGATGATGTTGTTGTCGAATCTTATGTTGTTTACCACTAAGCCATTACTTACAGCCAGGTTGTTGTAGTTGAGCAGGTCGTTGGTGTAGTTTTGGGTATTTACACCAAAACCATCGCCGGTACGGTCTTGTTGCCAGGAGTAACCAGCCAGTAATTTGAAGTTATGATCGCCAAACGTTTTGTCGTAATTGAAGTAGGATTCAATGATCTGTCTGGTATTCTCATAACTACCACGGTGTGTTCTACCATTGGCGCCTACAGCCTGTCCTGAATATGCGTTGTTATAGAAGTTGGAGTCGAGCCGTGTTTTCTGGTTTGAAATGCTCAGGGTATAGGTAAGGCCTTTGATGATCTTTACCTCGGCTAAACCATTCACCAATGTATTTTCTTCTTTATAATCAAACAGGTTGTTGGCAATAATACCCACCGGGTTCAAATACCCACCGCGGCTGAAATCCTCAGTAAAGGATCCGTCGGGGCGGCGAACGTTTACGGTAGGCATATAAGTAAGCATGTTGTTGAACAGGGCGCCCTGGTCAACATCATGGTGTTTGGCGTTGCTGATGGTAGCTGAAAAACCCAGTCGCAGGCGTTCTTCAAAAAACTTACTTTCTATATTTCCTCTAAGGATAGTGCGTTTGAGGTTGGTGGTTTTTACAATACCCTGGTTATCGAAATAGTTACCGCTTACAGCGTACACGGTATTGCCCTGTGCGCCAGAGAAAGCCAGGTTTTGGTTTTGCGAAACACCGGTGCGCATTACCTCATCCTGCCAGTTGGTATTGGCGCCACTGTCGTTGTATTGCGAAACCAGGCTTTGGCCGTTCTTGCTCAGGTAATCCCTTAATTCATCACCACTCAGCATATCAATTTTGTTTGATACGGTTTCTATGGCTACATAAGGGTTATACGACAAGGTGGTTTGCCCTTGTTTTGCGCGGCGGGTAGTGATGATGATCACGCCGTTGGAAGCGCGGGCGCCGTAAATGGCGGTGGAGGAGGCGTCCTTCAGCACATCAATAGAAACGATATCGCTGGGCGCTACCAGTTCCAGGTTGGCGCCGGGTACGCCATCTATTACATAAAAGGGGTCGGTGGCGCCATCGCGCAGGGTAGAAGGGCCACGCAGAATTACAGAAGGCGTTTTATTGGGGTCGCCACTGCGGGCAATGTTCAACCCTGGTACTTTACCTTGTAACAACTGGGCAGGGGAGCCGGTTACCACCTGGTTAAAGTTTTCGTTGCTGATGCTGGTTATGGAGCCTGTGATATTTCTTTTACTTGATTTTCCATAACCAACTACCACCACATCGCTTAATTGTTTCGATTGAAGCGTAAGCGTTGTATAAATGGTGGTTTGGCTACCAACAGCTACTTCTTTGGTAACATAACTAACCGCAGAAAACTGCAAAATGGCTTTGCCGGAAGGAATTACCATTTCAAAGTTTCCACTTTCATCGGTTGTTACCGATCTGTTGGTACCACGCAGGGTAACGCTCACACTGGGCAGTGGCGCTTTATTGTCGTCTGTTACTTTTCCTTTAATTGTACGGTCCTGCTGCTGAAAGGCTAAAACAGGTAATGTAAATAACAGCATCAGCGCTGTTAGCATAGGCAATGTTGTTTTTTTGGCAAGCGTGAAACATAAAACACGCATGATTTTTTTTCTCATAGTAAATGTTTGGTGTTACGAGATTGAATGCGCGAACCTCAATAAATTTAAAGTTTAAAATGACGGCATAGCTCCGTTAGTGATAGTAAAAGGATAAGTAACCGGTTTTTGTGGGAATGCGCAAAGGGAAACTTTGGATATTACTAAAATGTGAACGGTGTATTATGTTATTGTTGACACGTTAACATGTTAACACGTTGACAGGTTAACAGGGAGGGAAAAGCATATGGGTAAAAAGTGGAAGGTTGATAACGTTGATGGAGTTGATATGGTTGATAAAGAAAGGCCGGGAAGGAGTGTATTTGCTTTCAGCTTTAGGCTTATAGCTTTAAGCTGTATTCTTGTGCCAGGCGGAAGCCCCGGGATGTACCTGGGGTTCCGCTGGACTTGTAATGTTTGCGTAGCTACAAAACTAGGCGTAAAAACCTACAAGGAGTTACGATTCAGGGAAAACAAATTATTAATTCCGGAATAGTATTTCCACTTATGGGTAACACTATTTGTAACACCTATTATATATCATACCTTTGAAGCACCGGTTATGGTCCTGTTGACTTGTGCATTCCCGCCTGTTGCACCATCCCGTCTATAATTTATATTGAAATGAAAACGCTGAAAGACCATCTTAATCGTACCATTTCCGTTACGGACAATGAGTTGGAGCATATGGTACAGTCATTTCAGCCAATGACCCTGGAAAAGGATACCCACCTCATAAAGGCCGGTCAGTACTGCGAAAATTATTATTTTGTTGAATCGGGGTCGCTTCGTATTTATACGATGGTTGATAACCTGGTTGTCACCAACTGGTTTGCGTTTGAAGGGAATTTCTTTACCGACCTGGAAAGTTATACCTATCAGTGCCAGGCAAAATTTAATATACAAGCCATTGAAAATTGCTCCTTATTATATATACCCAGAAAAAATATGAATGCGTTGCTGATGCAATACCCCGCCTGGGGTGAGTTGGTGCGCAAAACCTGGGAGCAGGCATTTCTGCGGTTGTCGCAAATTGTTTTATCGGTTCAAACCATTTCGGCCAAGGGGCGGTATGAGCAATTGTTCAATCACCAGGAGCTTATCCAAAAGACCCCGCCCT
>CBIMFG010000379.1:0-5239 GCA_966243125.1 uncultured Niastella sp. | reverse complement strand
CGGGAGGCCGAATAATTATAATGACTGCTGAGGTCCTGCAAAGAAATGTTTTCATTAATGTGCTCCTGCATATACAGGATGGCGCTGTCAACCACATCCATTTTATCGTTGGGACTAACCGTGGTATGTTTCGAATTATAAATAAACAGGCTCAGGAAATGCGGCAGGCATAAATTAGCGAAAATGAGGTTATCGGTGCTATACCCCAACTCCAGCGCTTTGTAAATACGGGAGAACATGGTAATGATCTCACCACTGCTTTTTATATAAAAGGGTTTAAAATGCTTTTGAACGGCTTGCAACAAATTCATCTGAGGCAGTGATTCGCCCCCAAAATGGATCCAGTAAATGCTCCATGGGTTATCTTCTGAACTGCCATAGGCATGCTCCACATTCTGCGGTAAAATAAAAAACTGATTTGGCCCCACCTCCGATTTTTTATCACCTATCTGGTACCAACCAGCGCCATCAACGCAATAAAATAAAAAGTTTTCCGGCAACCCCTTCTTCCGGTAGGTATAGTGACCGCGCGCATTGGGATAATATCCCAGGCTACAAATGTATAACTGATTCAACAAGGCGTTCGGTTGTACCTTTTGCTTCAACACCATTTTCGGGATCTCTATGCGCTGTCGACCAATTCCATACCAAATGTTTTTGTGGGAGCCCTCTTTATTTTTCGCATTCATATGGTATAACAATAGAATTTACGGCAAGATACTTACATTCGCTGATTCCCGGCATGATCTAATAAGATTCTAAAAGGGATCATCGAATTGTACAGCAGCCCATGAATAAAAAAAGCATTCTTCTAATAACAGGAATAATTGTTAGTACCCTGTTGCCGCTGGTTTTACCAGCACAGTCTGTATTACCAACTTACAATATTATCTGGAATTCTCAAAGTAGAAATGCAGGAGAATCCATGCCCTGCGGCGGCGGTGATATTGGGTTGAACGTTTGGGTAGAAAAAGGCGACCTGTTGGTGTACATGGGCAAAAGCGGTTGCTTCGATGAAAACAATGCATTATTAAAAGAAGGTAGAATACGCGTTAAATGTTCACCTAACGCATTTGAGGGCAACTCCTTTAAACAGGAACTGAAATTAGAAGAAGGTTATGTACAGATAGAAGGCCGGAACAACCGGTTGCAAACGACCATAAAAATATGGGTAGATGTATTTCGCCCCGTGATTCATATTGACGTTACAGGCAACGAAGCCGTAAAGACCGAAGTAAGTTATGAAAGCTGGCGGTATACCAACCGCACCCTAACCGGCAGGGCCAACAACGCTAATTCCTACAAATGGGCCCCGCCAACTGAAGTAATTACTAATAAAGATAATATTGACTTTAAAGATAATACGGTGCTGTTTTATCACCGTAACCGTGCTGACGTTCCAAACGTTTTTGACGTAACGGTAAAACAACAGGGGCTGGAAGCCGTAAAGGATCAACTGTACAATCCCATTACCAATCTTACATTTGGCGGTTTGTTACAGGGAAATAACCTGCAACCGGCCGGTACTTATACCGGTACCTATATGGATACCGATTATAAAGGCTGGAAGCTGCAAAGCAAAAAGGCCAGCCGCGACCATCACATTACCGTTTTATTACATACTGCACAGACCGCTTCGACCGAAACCTGGTTAACCGGTTTACAAACCGTTAGTACAAACGCTGCTAAAAATTCTGCCGCTGCCTGGCAACAAACCCGTACCTGGTGGAAGCAATACTGGCAACGCAGTTTTGTTTATCTGCAACCTAACCGGCCCGATACGGGTTCAATAAACTGGCAAACCGGTCGTAATTACCAGTTGTTCCGGTATATGCTTGGTTGCAATGCCAAAGGAGATTATCCTACCAAATTCAACGGCGGTTTGTTCACCTACGATCCATCAGCAACAGACAGTGGCTTACGCTTTACACCCGACTTTCGCAACTGGGGCGGCGGTATTCATACTGCCCAAAACCAACGGTTGGTTTACTTCCCTATGTTGAAAAACGGTGATTATGATTTAATGAAGCCCCAATTTGATTTTTATCTGCGCATACTGCGTGCGGCTGAATTGCGGAGCGAAACCTATTGGCACCATGGCGGCGCCTGCTTTGCCGAACAGATCGAGAACTTTGGCTTACCCAATTGTACCGAGTGGGGCTGGAAGCGGCCGGCCGATTTTGACAAAGGCGTTGAATACAATGCCTGGTTGGAATACGAATGGGATACCGTGCTGGAGTTTTGTTTAATGATCCTGGAAACAGAACGGTATAATGGCAACAACATAAAAGAATACATACCACTTATTGAAAGCGCGCTTCGTTTCTTTAATGAACATTACCAATACCTGGCCGGTAAACGGGGAAGAAATAAACTGGATGGAAAAGGCCAACTGGTGATCTTTCCCGGCTCTGCTAACGAAACGTATAAGATGGCTTACAATGCCAGCAGCACGGTTTCAGGCTTGCGTACCGTATTGACCAGATTACTGGAATTACCGGCTCAATACCTTACTGATAGTTCACGCGCCCAATGGCAACAAATGCTGTTGCGCATTCCGCCCATCAACTTCAGACAATTCGGCACCTATACGACTATTGCGCCAGCCAAACTCTGGGAGCGCATCAACAATACAGAATGCCCGCAGCTGTACCCCGTGTTTCCATGGGGAATTTATGGCGTTGGCAAACCGGGTTTGGACACCGCCATCAATACCTTTAAACACGATACCGACGCGCTTAAATTCAGAAGTCATGTTGGCTGGAAACAGGACAACATCTTTGCTGCCCGCCTGGGTTTAACCAGCGAAGCATGGCAGCTCACCACCCAAAAGCTAAAGAACAGCGGCCGCCGCTTTCCTGCTTTCTGGGGACCGGGCTACGACTGGACACCTGATCACAACTGGGGTGGCAGCGGGATGATAGGGTTGCAGGAAATGTTGTTGCAAACCGATGGTAAAAAGATTTACCTCTGCCCTGCCTGGCCAAACAACGAGGATGTGCATTTTAAATTACATGCGCCATATAACACTACGGTAGAAGCTACCGTTATAAATGGAAAAGTGCAATCGCTTATAGTGGTTCCGGAGGAAAGAAAAAAAGATGTGATCGTAGCTGCAAGCTTCAAGCTGTAAGCTGTAAGCCGTAAGCTGTAAGCCGTAAGCCGTCGCGGCAACAAAGCCAATTAAAACATGAAACTATTTTTAACTACAATATTGTTTTGTTTGGTAACCGGGCTATCGCAGGCGCAATCGCCCTGCGATAAAATTAAGTACCTCGATAAACTGGCGATGGCGCCATCTGAATTGCCGGTGCAGGATTTCAAATTATTCGATTATAACCACATCCCGGATTCTGTAAAGAGCCGGCTTCAAAGCGAGATCATCAAAGAAACATCTGCCGCCTTCTTTAAGCAACTGACCATAAAAAGCGTGAGATACCTTGATTCTGCGATTAAAGAAACACTCTTCGATCCTGTGGTTATCATAGACAAAGAGAATAACCCGGTAGATTTTGTATACGCCTTTTTTTATGAAATGAAGTTTAAAGGCGAGATCCCTTTTGTTTTCAAACTGGAAGTAAAACAAAACGGTGAGTTATTAAAGAAAGGACAATTTGAATGGATGGCAAATCTGAGAAAGAAGATCATTCCCTGCGCCAAAGCATTATCAATAGCAGCTACCGATAAAGAAGCGCCTATTACCAAACCCGGCGAAATTTATATCTACTACAATCAAAACTATAAAACAATAGTGTGGCAGATCATGGAAGCCGATAACACTACCGGCGACAGTCAGCATGTAACCGTCATCAATGTGTTTGATGGGGAGGTTTTGGAAAGGAATGAGTTTTTGAAAGGGATGCAGGAGTTTGATAATGACTTGCAGGTTCCTTAAATACGCTTAACGCAGAACGCGGAATGCCGAACGCTTTGCTCGGTATTCCGCGTTTTGTTTTGCGCTGGGTGTTCAGCGTTTAGCGTTTAGCGTTCAGCGTTCAGCCTACTTCCGCATCCAAACCGTCATATCCGACTTACCACGATTACCCCAGGCATAATAGGGCACCATAGTTATCTTTATCGGCGTTGACGTTGTTCTTACTTTTTTATACAGCGCGTTCGACCAATCTTCTTTAGGTTCCAACAAGGCAGTTCCCTGTAAAGTAGCGATCTTGCTTTTGCTGATGGTCGTAATAACAGGTTTCAGATCGTTCTTCAGCGGAATAGCAATATCAAACACGTTTGTTCCTTTTGGTAAGTCGGTTGATTCCAGGCAATACACCACAGGACCACGCTTTACCGCCAACTGGTTACGGGTTTCTTCCACCAACGGATTGCTTTCAATCAGCGTTACCGGCATGCTCAGATCCAGTTCCACTACATCACCTGCTTTCCAGGTACGGTTAAGCTCCGCATATTGTGCAGATTTAGTGGAAGCCGTTACAGGTTTACCATTTACCATCAGACTTGCTTTATCGCACCAGCCTGGTATACGCAGGAACAGTGAGAAAGGTTTTGCTTCTGCTTTTGTAACCGTGAATTTTATATGACCATCCCAGGGATAATTGCTTTGCTGCGTCATTTCCAGAACTGAACCATCTTCCAATTTTGTAGACACTTTATTGGCGCCATATAAATGCACCCACAAGCCTTTATCAGAAATAGTGTAAGCATAATCCCCTACTTCAGCCATTGTACGCACGGTATTGGGCGGACAGCAATTCGACAACCGGATGTAAGGAACACGGCCAGCTTCCTGCCAACGTAACGTATAAGGGAAATCAGCTGAGTGGCTCAGCGGATTGGTATAAAAGAAATCATTTCCATCGAGGCTGATGCCTGATAAAATAGCGTTGTACAATTCCAGTTCCATTACATCGGCATACTTGGCATCGCCTGATAATAACAGCATGCGCCAGTTCCATAACAGGTTGCCAATGTTAGCGCAGGTTTCATTGTGCGCAGTCAAATTGGGCAATTGATAAGCACGGCCATAGGCCTGATGCGTTTTTTGAATAACCGGTGGTTTATAAGAAATACCATAGGGAGAAACGCCATCATACAAAGCGCCACAACCGCCAGTAACGTACATCTTCTTATTCACTACATCGTTCCAGATGCTGTTCAAACAACTCATCAGCGAATCATCGCCGGTTTCGGCATACACATCCGCTACGCCGGCATATAAATAATTGGCGCGCACCGCGTGGCCCATCGCTTCTTTTTGCTTACGGAAAGGAAC
>CBIMFG010000378.1:0-5242 GCA_966243125.1 uncultured Niastella sp. | reverse complement strand
CGCTCACCGCTCACCGCTCACCGCTCACCGCTCACCGCTCACCGCTCACCGCTCACCACTCACCGCTCACCGCTCACTTTCAACCATATCAACTTCATCAACTCTATCAACGTGTTAACTTGTCAACTTGTCAACTCGTCAACTGATCAACTGATCAACCAACTCACCTCCTCAACGTTACTTTATGCGAAATATAACCAGTAGCGCCACCAGAAGAAAAATGCGGGTCCCACAACACCATGGAATTGTCGGTTAAATACAGGATCCTATACTGGAAGTTGGCTACGTTCACCTTCATGCTTGACTCAGAATACGTGTACTGCGCCGTATCCAACGCCTTTGTAACAGATGAATACAACTTGCCATCTTTTCTGAAGTCAAAATAATCATCGCCCGAACCATCGTATTTGCTAACGGCAGGAGCTGTGTTGAGGGCAAAGGAGGTATCAACGATCTGAACAAGGCTCCAGCGATTCATTAATTTAAGGGTAATGCCGGTTTCCTCGTTTTTTTTGCAGGCGTTCATAAACAGAGTGAGTAAGGCCATATAGGCGATGGTGGTTAACGAACGCTGGCCGTTAACACACCTTGTTACGTGTTGGATCATGAAATAACCAAGGTTTAATTAATGAACTATTACGCTAACCAATGGCTTTTCATGAATGATGGCGTTATAAATATAAGGAAAAAGATGTGTTTGGTGAATACGGCCTAATGACCGAACTTAGGCTATAGTTGATTCACCTATTTTTTCAAAGAAACAGATTGCTATGCGTAAATCAAGAATGAAAAAAATCAGGAACTCAGGATTTAAAAAGAAAAAAGTAATAGTGCCACGGGCCAAAAAAAGAAAGAAGACGTGGTATACAGACAGAGAGAAATATGAAGGTTTTGTACCCCAGCATATTCTTGACCGGCATGAAGGGCGCAGGCAACGAAAAGCGGCGCGCGCGGCTGGGAAGTCCTCATCGTTACGGGTGGTTAAGTAATGATTGTGTTTTGTTTTTTATAAATTAAGAGCTATCCTGTAAAGGGTAGCTCTTTTTGTTGGGAAGGAATAAATATTATTAGAAAAAAAGTAAATTGTTTGTGGCCTAAGAATCAGCTCATTCGAATTAAAAGGTAACTGGGTAATATTTTTTTTAAGTATTTATAAAGATATATGGTACAAAGTGTATCATCAATCGTTTTTATAAATATAGCCATGAGAAAAAGTGAAATACGGTGCTGTCGGAAATGATTGCATAGAAGTATTTGGATAACGCTTTATGTAATGATAACGACAGCGCTGTTTTTTATAAAAATATGCCGGACAGTAAGCAGACCCTTTATTGGGTTGTTATGCTTACTGCAAGGTGCCTCAATTAGACAAAAAAGGCAGCACAGCAAGCCACTGTTAAAAACCTTCTATAATAGATCAAGAAAGGCAGTTGTTATTGATTAATTCTCCTGATGAGCAATTCCGTATTTGTGTGTGTTGTTCGTCTTAACTCCGTTGTAATTATTTGAATGCAATTTACGGTCATACATTTCCGCTATTTGCACTTTTTTTATACAAAATCCCACGCAATAGTTGCATGCTTGTTTCGCCATTGTCCGGGTGTAATGCCATGCACCTCTTTAAATGCCCGCACAAACGAACTTTGCGAACTGTAACCGCATTTTGAAGTGATCTCCTGCATGGTTAACTCATCTTGTTGCAAAAGAAGTGCAGCTGCTTCCAAACGTTTTTTGAGTTCATACGCTTTGATCCTGGTTCCATACAGCTGACGAAAACCCCGGTGAAGCAAATTAATACCAATGGGTGAATGCGATTTGTGAATGAGTTCCGCGATTGTTTTAATTTCCAGCGGATGTTGATCAATGTAGTCTTTAATGGAATAAATAGCTTCCAGGAAGGTGCTCCCCAATCGTTTCCGATTCATAAGATAATTTTAAGATAAAGGTTTATAAATGCGCTGTGAGGAGTTGCTATCATCCAAATGTAGCTTTTTCGCGAAAAAGATAAAAGTCAATTTTCTATTAAATACACCGGTGATAAATGACCAAAGTCAAGAAAATAAAAAGCCGGTATGTAAAATTATTATAATTACATACTTTTATTGGAAAGATGTAAATGTAGTGAATAAAATTACAATACAGTACAGATTTTAGCCGTGTATTGTAAACTATTACAATTTACTTGATCATCGTCAATAATTTACCCTGAACTACAGAGAGATGGATTACCACATTGGACAAAGGCTGAAAGCATTTCGGGAACAAACAAAAATTAAAATGCCCGCCATTGCGACCCTTACCGGTATTGCAAAAGAAACCCTGTATAAATGGGAGAAGGGCACCAAGCCAAGTGATCTCAACGATTATTTCAGACTGAAGTCGTACCTCGATAAAATGGAGAATAAGCTGGAGGAGGAACAGCTGGATGTAGAGTTTAAGAAACCGGCCACGCTGCGATTGCCGCTGAATCCAGATCATGTAGCTATTCCTCAAACCGATGGCAAGGCCGCTGCCGGCACCATCCTTTTCTCAAACAATGAGCCTGAACTGATCGTAGACCGGATAAACGCGCCATTTCTGGGCCCAGTTGAAGGCGTTGTTGAGGTTTCAGGCGAAAGTATGACACCTACTTTTGCCAATGGTTACCGGGTAGCTATTATCAGACTGAATAATAGCCGCATACTGGACTGGGGCTGGCATTACTACATCATCGATAAAAACTGGCAGGGATACGTACGAAGGGTATATCCCGGGGAAACAGAAAACAGTCTGTGCCTGGTAGCTGACAATCCCAATCAGGAAAAATTTCCACCCATTCAACGCCAATGGGAGCATATTGAGGCCATCTTCCGTGTAATTGCTACCATCAGGAAATTTTAAGACATCCTCTTAAGGCCCTCGGGTAATTGGGTAATATTACGTTCTGATTGCCCAAAACGCATTTTTTTTCTCCCCTTTTTTAGTACAGCAGGGTTGCTTTATTGTTTTAATATCTGAGGAAAGGGAAATCCTTTTCGAGGTCAATATTAATTTACCTATTGCTCTGGTAAAGTACGTACTTGGTGCTTCACCTCTTATTCAGTGTAATTTCGTTTTAATAAATGAACAGGCTCAATGAAATACTTGGGCCTGTTTTATCATTTAAACCCGTTAAATGGAATAAATTATAAAAAACATGCCAGTAAGGCCCGGTTGGTTGGTTACCAGGTTTGTGCAGCGTTGTTCCTGTATGGTTGTTATTTATTTTCTACTTCCAGTATTTCTTCATCGGGAAGTTTGGTTGCTTCCCTAATTACCTGTAAAGCAGCAGCTTTGGTAAGATTGTCACTGTTTTTTTGAATATATCTGGCAATGGTGAATTCCGTACAGCCAAGTACATCCATAAGACGGCGACGGGTACCTGGATTATTTATAGCCTTTAATGCTTTTTGGCTGAGTTTCATTATTTCTTAATTTGGTACAGTAATTATGCTTTATAAAGGTAATGGAAAATATTACATTTTATATATTTTGTAAGTGTAATTTCTTACTTCTTCTCACTTAATTGATTGATATCAATGCAAATTGGCGAAAGGTTAAAAGATGTTCGTAAAAGAAAGAATATAAAAATGCCTGCTATTGCAGCCGCAACGGGCATTTCAAAAGAAAACCTGTATAAATGGGAGAAGGGCACTAAGCCCAGTGACTTTTCACTGTATAACAAACTGGCCGAGTTTCTTGATAAAGTAGAAAGCACGCCTGATTTTGTATATGAGGAACCTAAAGTAAATAACACCAAACATTCCAAACAAACTGCGCCCTCCATCTTTACCGGCATTTATCTTACCAGCGATGAAGAGGCTGTTCCTTTAATTGATGGCAACGCCTCCGGTATTACCATGCACAACGATAAACCCATGTTGGTTGGCTGGCGTCTTGAGGCGCCCATGATTGGTTTTTTTGATTGTGTGATAGCTGTGGCAGGTGATAGTATGGAACCCAAATTTAAAAACGGTTGCTTTATAGCATTGAAGAAATTGCGCTTCACCAAGATCCTGAATGCTGGCTATTACTATTATATAGTTGACCGAAACCTGCAAGGCCTTTTAAGACGTGTACAACCAGCCGCAGAAAGCAATAGCATTATTATGATCGCAGAAAATGAACAATACCCAAAAATCATCAGAAAATTAGATGATGTGCTGGCCATCTTTAGCGTGGAAGCCGTTATAAGCAAATAAGTGCATACCCTAACGCCTGTGTTTAATTAAGTCATTGGCACTCACACTTCCTACTTCGCTCCCCCTTAGTGGTAACATACCACGCCGCTACATATAAACCAGTAACAATGTAATATTTGGTGTAACATCAATAGGGTGCACAGTGCCCTATTACGTTATTTTATAGAGAAAATCCAAATATTCGTTTATGAATAAGACCGTACTAATAGTTGACGATTCAGATTTTGTGGTGCAAATGATCCGGTTCACCCTTGAACAGGAAGGGTATACAACATTGGCCGGAGTTGATGGTCAGGATGCATTAAAACATTTTGATGGCCAGATAATTGACCTGGTGATCACCGATCTGAATATGCCCAAGCTCGATGGGCTGGGCCTTATACATTCCATTCGCCTGCAGGCCGCCTATCAAAACATTCCCATTGTATTATTCGATTCGCACAGCAATACCGACACTGATTATTTAAAGAAGTCGGGCGCCACTGCTTTGTTGTCGAAAGACAGCGTGAATGAACAACTGGTTTCCACTGTAAAACAGATGATCGGTTAATGAATCCCTTTGAAGCCAAATACACGTCAGAAGCACTGGAGCTATTGGCCGATATGGAAAGGCTGATGCTGTTGCTGGAAACGCATGCTGACGATGCTTCGCTGGTACAACAGGTGTTCCGGAACCTGCATACGCTGAAGGGCAATAGCGCCATGATGGGTTTTCGCGTAATAACCGATTTTACCCATCACCTCGAAGCTATCTATGAAGGGGTGCGCGCAGGAAAAATAAAAGTTTCTGCCACCATCATAAATATTACCCTGGCTTCACTCGATCATTTATCAGTATTACTGAATGGAGATAAACAGGTTAGCGACGAGAACAAACACATCCACGAACTATTAACAAACGATATTGTAACCATCATCAATTACACGAGCAATGCATTCGAAGGACAAACGGTAAGCACAGAAGAACCGCATGTTACCGTAGTAACTGATGATACTACCAGTTCTAAAAGAAAACCAGCTAT
>CBIMFG010000377.1:0-5280 GCA_966243125.1 uncultured Niastella sp. | reverse complement strand
CATAAAAGACAAACACATTGCAGCCGATGCCCTGAGTGCAGATACCATGCAATTGTTGCAGCAGAATATGAAACTATACCTGGAAGATATTCTGGGTCTGAAAGGCGAGGCTGAAAAAGAAGATGGAAAGCTGGACGGTGTGATAGGATTGTTGATTGAAATAAGAAAAGAAGCCAAGGCAAGAAAAGACTACGCCACCTCTGATAAAATTCGCCTGCAATTACAACAGCTGGGTATTTTGTTGAAAGATGAAAAGGATGGTGGAGTGAGTTTTTCGTTTGCTTAGAATACAGCTGTAAGCTATAAGCCGTAAGCCATAAGCAAATACAGGGCTGCGTACTCTAAACAAATGCAACCTGGCCGCGATGGCTTACAGCTTATTGCTTCAGGCTTGTCGCTTGCAGCTTGTGGCTTGAAGCTTTTACTCCCCGCAACATTTCCCTTTTCCCAATGGGCCCCGGTACTTTTTCTACCTGAAAGCCGGCAGCTGCCATGGCCCTTCGCACATCGCTTTTGCTGCAATAAGTAACCAGTATACCACCGGGCGCCAGCATGGCTAATAATTTTTCAAATACTTCCTGTGTCCATAATTCGGGTTGTGCCGCAGGCGCAAATGCATCGTAAAAGATCACATTAACAGGTTCACTGGGAGAATAGTTCTTTAAAAGGATCTTTTCCTTTTTAAAAGAAAAGAAATTGGTAATGGGTTGCAGGCTGTTCCATTCGCAGGCATGCAGTGAATGGAATACCGGCTGCCAGAATGATTCCTCCAACGCATAGCAATAGTTCAGTTTTTCAATGATGGAAAATTCCAGCGGAAAAGCCTCTACGGTTTCATAGATCACTTTGCGTTGCCGGCGCCGGGCTTCCAGGGTGGTGAGCAAGGCATTGAGCCCGGTTCCAAACCCCATTTCAAAAACCACACACTGACTCGCGTTCTCGTTCAGGCCCCACCAATGCCTGAACCCGGCTTCAATAAACACGTGCAACGATTCCTGTACAGCGCCATATACCGAATGGTAAGAAACCTCCCACTCCGGAATAACCACTGTATGCGAACCATCTTTTGTAACAATCAAATTTCGTTGCATGGGCACAAAATTAACAGGTAAATTGCAAAGAAACAGGTGTACAAGGCCAGTCTTTAAAAGGCTCCTCCCCCACTGGGGGAGGCCGGGAGGGGGCCTACCCGTCTTTTCAGTAAACCAGTAATACCATGGAGTATACCTTACATCTTTCAAAAGATAAGAAAATAAAAAAACTCATCGATCACCACGGGCCCTGCACCCGGAAGAAACAAAAAAACATTTGCACTTACCTCTGCGCTTCGATCATGAGCCAGCAATTGTCGACCAAAGTGGCTGATGTTATTTATCAGCGGTTTTTAAACCTCTTTGATGGCCATGAACCCACACCCGAGCAGTTGGTGGCCACTGCGCCCGAAACATTGCGGGCCATTGGGCTTTCGAATGCAAAAGTAAGTTATGTACAGAATGTAGCCCGCTTTGCTATAGAACAGGGTATGGAACATACCCGCCTGCATAAAATGACCGATGAAGAAATAATTGTGTACCTCACTCAGATAAAAGGGGTTGGCCGCTGGACGGTTGAAATGTTATTGATGTTTGCACTTAAAAGAGAAGATGTATTTGCCCTGGACGACCTGGGTGTTCAAAACGCTATGATTGCGTTGTATAAACTCGATCGTACCGATAAAAAGAAATTCCGCGAAGACATGTTGCGCATTGCCCAAAAATGGAGCCCCTACCGTACCTATGCATGTATGTATCTCTGGCGCTGGAAAGACAACCCGCCGCCGTTGAAGAACCGGTAGGTGAATGGTCAATGGTGAATGGTCAATGGTGAATTGGCTCGCGATGTTTGAGATTAATAAACGGCCTTGCGCCGCCCTTGAAACCTGAAACTTGGAACCTGGAACCCTGAACCTGGTTTGTTATTCGTTTGTAAAAGGCCAGTTTTCTCCTTCTGTCTTTTAAACTTTGTACGCGTTTCGGCTTCCCATGCTAAAAATAATATGCGTAAAGTAATACTTGTAGGCATTATGCTGGTGGCTTGTTTTTATGAAAGCAATGCCCAGTATGGGGGCGGTTATGGAGGCGGCTATGGCCGTTATGGAAGGGCCAGGGGCTACCGCCAGCAACAATTCAGGGAAATGGAAAACTTCAAACCCTCGCTGGATGTATCTATTGGATATGGCTTCCCCAATCTCGACAAATACCTGCTCAATGACTTTTATGGCTATAATACAGGAAGCGCTACACAAACAGGGCCCATTATAGCCAGCCTCGATTATCATTTTGCGCCCCGCATGGCCATTGGCGTAATGGTGAACTATGGAAAGGTAAGCCGTCCTTATTACGATTATAACACCGGTGTGCAGGACTTTACCGGCAGTTTAACCAATACGGCGGTGTTGCTGAATTTTACACGATATATGGGTGGCGCATCACAAAAGGTAGTGCCTTATACCCGCACGGCTATAGGCTTTAACACTGGTGAAGCAAAATACCTGAATGCCGATGGAAGCAAGGCGGCCAATACCGATGATGGCACCACGCTGGCGTACCAGGTAGGCCTGGGTGTACAGGTGAACGCTACCAAAAACGGCGGCTTCTTTGTAGAAGCAGGTTATGGAAAATACATTGTAGCCGGTGGTGTAAAGCTCAAGTTTTAAAAAGAATAAACGTAGTCCGCGTTAAGCCTTCTGCGTTAAGCGTTCAGCATTAAATAACATTCCACCAGGGTTTGTCGTCGTCTTTTTTAGGTTCGTTGGAAATGTTTTGAACAGGCGGTGTTTGTTTATTGGTGGGTGTAGTGGTAATGCTTACCGGGTATTGCAACCGGTTGGTTTGCAACAGGGCCACAATTTGTTGTTGAAAAGCTGCGCCCTGTGCGGGGTTAACCATTTTTACAAAATTGGCGTAACCTGTAACGGCACTGGCCAGATTGCCATTACCCCATTTTAATTCACTGGCCTCTTTTGTTTTTAACTGATGCAACACAGCCCTGAACTGACGTAACTTTTTGCGGGGAATACCAGCTTTTTCATTTACTACAATACCCGTTACTTCCTGGTGAGCACCTTTGCGCATAATGCGGATTTTATCGGGGTGAACCGTAAAGCCTTCATCCGTGAGCACCTTTTTAATACGCCAAACAAGTTGCTGTGCATTGGTTTGAGCGTTATCAAATGAGAAAGTGATATCATCGGCATAGCGGGTAAAGCTGCATTGGTTTTTGTTGGCCAATCCCTGCAGGCGTTTATCCAGCTTGTAGCATAAAATGTTTGTAATGGCCGGACTGGTAGGCGCGCCCTGTGGCAATACACGCTCGCCTTTTTGTACAAAATAGTTTTGTCCGTCAATGGTTACTTCCTCGGTAGCAGCTTCTGTGCATAACAAGGCGAGCATAACAGCAATCTTTTCAGAAAAGCCTAATTGCTGTAATAAACCTTTTACCCTTTTATAATGAACAGAGGGGAAGAAATCCTTTACATCTATGTTTACTACCACCGCCTTGCCAATATGCGGCTGGGCATTGCTGATAATGGAACGTTGCAAGGCAAAACCATGCACCGCGGGGTGAATGGCTACTTTGTTAAAGATGTTTTCCAGGATCCAGTACTGAACGTTTTTTAACCGTGGCATGGGCGCCGAGATCAATCTTTTGCCACCGGATTTTTTTGGAATATAAAATTTGCGGTAATGCGATACCGTAGATACTTTGCGGGAGAACGATAAAAAGCGTAATTCTTTTAGTGGGATGCCTAACGCCTGTGCAAGGTCGTTTTCATTGTTGAAAACAGGCAAGCCATGTTTTTGTAAAAGGCCTACATTGTTTTCGGTATTGTTCAAGCCTACAGAAACGCCTTCACCCAAATAAATGATCCCGGTTTCTTTTTGTTTCTTCCAGGCTTCGGCCTTTTCCAGGCGACGGAGTTCTTTTTTCTTTTTGTTTTCTTCCCGCTTCAACCGGGTTTCCGCCATGCGTTTCAACCGCATTTCTTTCAATACGGCTTCTTTGTTCTGGTATTTCCGTTTTTCGTCGTACAGCTTTTGGAGTTCTTTGTTCAGCTCTACTTCTTTTTTGATGAGCAGTTCGGGAATGGTGGGACCATTTTCATTTTCCCAGAAGCCCATACGCTTCATTTCTTCCAGTACTACACTGTCTTTTGAAGATTCGCGGATGCGGTCGTATAACTCTTGACGGATCGATCTGTTATCTGCCATGTTGGGTGAAGAAAAGAGATCATGTCTCGACAGGGGGACAAATGCTGCCTTCGTGCGTACCGGTGACCAGATTAATCAACGCAAGGCACCCCGGTACTAGTGTGATATTATGGCACGCAGTGCCGGTACTGAAAATATTACACTAGTACCGGGGTGCCATAGTAAAGATTACATTTGGTGATGCATGAAATATTCATGTTGCATGAGCGACGAAACATCGCTCTTTCCTTTCGGAAGCAAGGTGCATAAGTTTATTTCCCCTCTGTCAAAGAACACGAAATGCGGTTAACAAATATAGTTTCCTATTTCTTATTTTCTAAATAAATTCCGTTATCTTTTTATAATTCTTGGTCACGTTTAACCCTACCTGAATCCCTGAACAACCCTTGTTTTATTGAACGACTGCCTAAGGGCCAGCATATGTTCGCAAGGGCCTTTGTATAATTTATTTTCTTTATAAAAACTGCAATCGCAACCCGCCGATCTTATCTTTTCATCAGCATCGATCAACAATTGTGTATTATACGTTTTACGGCCTCCCTTCACTGTTCCTGTTAATTGCATACTGCCATCAGCCTGTTGCGCTGAGGTGAATTTTATTTCTGATTTCAGCAGTTCGGCAGCCATTTCTTCCCGCGGGTTATCAAAACGAAGTTTATCAAACGGTAATGGTTCGCGGCTTAATTCACGCAGGCGGTAAACATTTCTGTTCAGGTCATACATTACGCGGCCCGCTTGTGTATAGGCACTTAATGCGCCTGATGCCTGGGCCGTATCTATGTTTAGTTTTTGTGCAAAGTGTTGGGCGGTTCCCAGCCAGTCTTGCTGAAGCGCCGTGAACACTTTTGCTTTTATGTCAATGTCTACTTCAAGTCGCGGCGCCAGCAGATCAAAATTACCCGCATGGCTCCAGTCGTTGGCCGTCCAGCCACTGAGACCCAGGGTGAAATTCATATCGCCCATATCAGCGATATAAAACGAAGGCAAGCCGGTTCCCAACAAATGAACGGTGAATTTTTTGGTAACGGGG
>CBIMFG010000376.1:0-5282 GCA_966243125.1 uncultured Niastella sp. | reverse complement strand
CAAGATCGAAAAGCTCGCGGCCAGCACCATCAAAGAAAATGTTACTTCCATATCAGGTGTGCCTACCTGGACACTGGTGTTGTTTCGCCGTATACTGGAATTAACCGGTAAAAGCACCATGGCCGAAGTTTGGCCGCACCTTGAATTATATATGCATGGCGGCGTATCGTTTACGCCCTATAAAGAGCAGTTTCAAAAACTAATTGGCAAGCCTATTCATTACCTGGAAATGTACAATGCCAGCGAAGGCTTTTTTGCCGCGCAGGATATACCCGGTGAGGATGGGATGTTGCTGTTTACCGATCATGGTATTTTTATGGAGTTTATGCCATTGGAAGAATATGGCAAAAAACATCCGGAAACCATCGGTTTGCAGGATGTGGAGCTGGGTAAGAATTATGCCATGATAGTAACTACCAATGGTGGGTTATGGCGTTACCTGTTAGGTGATACTGTACAATTTACCTCCTTACATCCCTTCAGAATAAAAGTAAGCGGCCGCGTAAAACACTTCATCAATGCTTTTGGTGAAGAAGTGATTGTAGACAATAGCGATAAAGCCATAGCAGTGGCCAGTGAAAAAACCGGCGCCATTGTAAACGACTATACTGCGGCCCCTGTTTATTTTAGCGACAGCGGCAATGGCGGGCATGAATGGTTGATAGAATTTGAAAAAGAGCCACACGATTTGAGTCATTTTGCCACTGAGTTGGACTGTGCCCTCAAAAGCGTAAACAGCGACTACGAGGCCAAACGCCATAAGAATATAGCCCTGCGCGAGCCATTGGTAAGGTCTCTTTCAAAAGGAGTATTCACCACCTGGCTAAAAAGCAAGGGCAAGCTGGGCGGGCAGCATAAAGTGCCCCGGCTGAGCAATGACCGTAAGTATATTGAAGAAATTCTCTCTCTGTAACAGCCCTGAGCGTTGCATTCCCATTTCCTGTACTTTTGCTCACCCAAATACGATACTATGAAATTATTAGAAGGAAAAGTTGCTATTGTAACCGGTGCAGCCCGTGGCATTGGTGAAGCTATTGCGTACAGGCTGGCTGAGCATGGCGCTCACGTAGCATTTACCTATGTTAGCGACAGCAGCGCCGAAAAGGCCGCAGCACTGGAGCAAAAAATAAAAGAACTGGGCGTAAAATCCAAAGCGTATAAAAGCAATGCCGGTGTTTTCGCTGAATGCGAAACCTTTGTAAACGATGTGGTAAAAGAGTTTGGTACTGTAGATGTATGCGTGAACAATGCCGGTATTTCAAAAGATAACTTATTACTGCGTCTTTCACCCGAACAGTGGGACGATGTAATGGATATAAACCTGAAGAGTGTGTTTAACATGACCAAACAGGTTATTCGCCCCATGATGAAAGCAAAAAAAGGCTCCATCATTAACATGAGCTCAATTGTAGGGATACGTGGTAATGCCGGCCAGGCCAGCTATGCCGCCAGTAAAGCCGGTATTATTGGTTTTACCAAATCGGTAGCGTTGGAGCTGGGCAGCCGTAATGTACGTTGCAACGCCATTGCACCCGGTTTTGTAGAAACCGATATGACCCATTACCTGAAAGATGGCGATGGTGCAAAAGCATTCCTCGAAAAAATTCCTTTAGGCCGCTTTGGCGGCGCCGGTGAAATTGCCGACACTACCTTGTTCCTGGCTTCAGATATGAGCTCGTACATAACCGGTCAGGTGATAAGCACTTGCGGTGGATTGAATATCTAATGCGATTTTGTATCTTTAACATACTTGGTGCCTTCTGTAAAGAAGGCATTTTTTTTACAATCAGGTATTAATGGTTACAGTTATACTGATCATCTTTTTATTGGGGTACGTGGCCATTGCCATGGAACATGTTATCCGGTTAAACAAAGCGGCTTCGGCCCTTATAACCGGGGTGTTGTGCTGGGTGGTGTATATGCTCAATGCAACAGATAAACATGCCGTAAATGAACAACTCACCACCCACCTGGGTGATATTGCCGGCATTTTGTTCTTTTTGCTGGGCGCCATGACCATTGTTGAACTGATAGATTCGTACGATGGGTTTGAGGTGATCACCAACCGCATTACAACCACCAAAAAAGTAAACCTGTTGTGGCTGATTGGTGGGTTGTCGTTTTTTTTATCTGCCATTCTCGATAACCTTACCACCGCTATTGTAATGGTATCGCTGGTGCGTAAACTCATCCGGAATAAACAAGCCCGCTTATTGTTTTGTGGTGTGGTGGTGATCGCTGCCAATGCCGGCGGCGCGTGGTCGCCCATTGGAGATGTTACCACAACTATGTTGTGGATAGGGGGCCAGGTAACCACGGGGCATATTGTTGGCGCCGTAATATTGCCAAGCATTGTTTGTGCGGTAGTGCCCATGTTGTTGCTGAGTTTTCGCATGCGGGGTGCAGTTGAAGTGGGTGGAACCGAAGAAGCAAAAACCATTAAACCTCAAACCCCGGCAGGTGACAGGAACGTGGTATTTATTTCAGGCATCCTGATCCTGTTGATGGTGCCGGTTTTTAAAACACTCACACATTTACCACCTTTTCTGGGTATGTTGATGGGTCTGGGTATTATGTGGGTGATCACGGAAATACTGCATCATAAAAAAGATATGCAGGACAAACATTTTCTATCGGTGCTTCATGCCTTGCGTAAGATAGATACGCCCAGCATTCTTTTCTTTCTGGGCATATTGATAAGCGTGGCCGCCTTACAATCTATTGGGGCGTTAATGAACGTGGCCACACAACTGAATGAACACATCGGCAATCCCACCATCATTGTAAGTATAATTGGTGTATTATCATCTATCGTAGATAACGTTCCGCTGGTAGCTGCCTCTATGGGCATGTATGGATTGGATCAATACCCTACCGATCATTTCTTCTGGCATTTTATGGCCTATTGTGCCGGCACCGGCGGCAGCCTGCTCATCATTGGTTCTGCAGCTGGTGTAGCAGCCATGGGTATTGAGAAGATCGAATTTTTCTGGTATATGCGGAAGATAACATGGTTGGCGCTAATAGGTTATATAGCAGGAATAATTGTGTTCTTGTTGCAAAGGTTGTTTTAAGTTTCAAGTTCCAAGTTCAGAGTTCCAAGTTCAGAGTTCCCTGGTTTTTCCGGCAACTGGTAACCGGTAACTGTATTCCCTGCAACCTGTAACTTGCAACCTGCAACGCCATCTTAAAGTTTAATATTCCTCGTTTTTATATAATGATGCCATAGTAAATACGCAGCAATTCCCCGGTACGGCCGCCAGGGTTCTGCCAGTAATAAAATATCTTCTTTGGGAGTTTTGGCCGGTAGTTTTTTTATTTCTTTCAGGGCATTTACCATGGCCAGGTCGCCAATGGGAAATATATCGGTGCGTTGCAAGGCAAACAGCAGGTATACATCGGCCGTCCAGTTACCAATGCCTTTTACCTGCGTTAAAGTACCCCGCACAACATCGTCGTGCGAGGTAGTTAATTTATTCAGTTGAATTTTCTTTGAAATAAATGCTTCGGCCAGGTGCCGGGCATATACTGTTTTTTGCCGGCTGAAGTAACAGGCCCGCAATTCATCATCAGTTAGCTGCAGCAACCGGGCCGGGGTAACCTGCCCTATCTTTTCTTTTAGTTTATTAAATGCAGCCTTAGCCGATGCCAGCGATACCTGTTGCTCTAATACAATATGTATGAGCGTAGCAAAACTGGCCGGGCGTGTCCACATAGGTGGATAGCTGTGTTGCTGCAAAATGTTCTTAAAGATAAGGTCCCGTTCAGCCAGTTCGTTACAAAACGACTGAAAGTTATCATTGTTGAATTGTAGCATGTTATAGAAACCGGGCAGTTGCTATTTTACTTTTGCTTTGAACTTTTCAATAGAGGAACGCGTATGCTGGCTAAGCACCAGTTTACCGCTTATGGCAGCCCGTTGATGTAAGAGGGTATCCCAGTTCTCTGTGCCTCTCCAGAACATCTTTTTCATTTCAGCCATTGCCAGCGGATTGCTGTGTGCCAGGGTATAGGATAACCGTTGAATAGATTCATCCATATCATCTACAGACGCATGCAATTCAGAGAACAGTCCTTTCTTTTTAGCCCATTCGGCATTGCGCCACATGGTAGCATCAATGGCCAGGTTTTCAAAAGCGGCGAGGCCTATTTTTCTTTCCACGGCTGGCCCTACTACAAAGGGGCCAATACCAACAGCCAGCTCGCTTAATTTAATATCAGACCCCTCCAGGGCAATGGCATAATCAGCGGCAGCAGCAATACCAACACCACCACCCACACATTTGCCTTGTATACGGGCTATTATAAATTGCGGGCAGGTGCGCATGGCATTCAGCACATGTGCAAACCCACTGAAGAATTGGGTGCCTTCATCCTGGGTTTTAATGGCCATTAATTCATCAAAAGAAGCGCCGGCGCAAAATGCTTTTTCGCCAACCGACCGCAGTACAATTACTTTGGTGTCTTCATCATTACCGGCTCCATGGATGGTTTGCGCCAGTTCTTCCAACAATTTGGCGGGCAGGGAATTACTTTGCGGATGATAAAATTCAATGGTATTTACGCCATTATGATCAATATGCGATTTTACATATCCTGACATAAAACAATAATTTTTTGAAAGAGATGAAAGCGATCAGTCCGATCTGTACAGATCAGCTATATAAAGTTATTAAATACTACAGTAAACAAGGACCTGCAGTTGCCTGCAAGTCCTTAATAAAATGTTATTGCGATCTTTTTGCAACCATAGTGAGAATGGTGGCTATGGCAACGGGTTCACCGGTTTCATCTGACACTTCAACCAGCCATTTTACAATGCCTTTGGCAATATCGTTCTCGTCTTTTTTCTCCTGTTCAATTTTTTCTTTACAGGTAAGTTGTACGCCAATGGTGGCCCCGGCGTATACAGGTTTTACAAACCGGCATTCTTCCAAGCCGTAGTTCAATAATACCGGACCTTTTTTAGCATCAACAAATAAACCGGCAGCAGCGCTTAAGATAAAATAGCCATGGGCTACCGGTTTTTCAAAAATGGTTCCGCCCAAAGAAGTATGGTCGGTATGTGCGTAAAAATGGTCCCAGCTAACATTGGCAAAGTTTACAATGTCGGCTTCGGTAACGGTTCGTTTATGAGTAATGAGTGTATCGCCGATCTGCAGTTCTTCAAAATATTTTCTGAACGGATGCTTTTCATCTTCACGCGTTTGTGCTCCTGTTTGATACACGTTGGTGATAGCAGTTATAGCAGGTGGCGATGAGGCTATTACCAAGGCCATTGA
>CBIMFG010000375.1:0-5299 GCA_966243125.1 uncultured Niastella sp. | reverse complement strand
AAACCGGATTTCTGCTATTATGAACGATGGCCGTTATCACAATAGTTTGAGAAGGCTCATCAATGTAAAAGTGAATTGCGTAAGGAAAAACATCCGGATGGGCGATACGAACCTTTTTATAACGGATTGCATGCACGGTAGGTCTATCTTTCAGGCGCAGAATAGCTGTTTTGATATCTGATGCAAAACGTTTCTCCAATCCTTTCACCTGCAAGCGATACCAATCTTTAGCCTCCTTAATATCTTGTTTTACTTCATCAAAGTAAACTAGTTTATAAGGCATAGCAGGTTAATCTTCTTTATCTAATTCTGAAAATAATTCATCAATAGGCTTTAACCTATCAGGATTTTGTTCGATAGCTGCTAAACGCTGATCAATCAATTGTTTTTGCCATTCAGGAAGCGGGCCATCCAATTCATCCACATCTGGATATTTATCTTTTATCCGTTTCCAGTCCTCAATGGAAATTTGCACCGCAATCGTTTGACCACTATTATCTGAAACATAATTTACCGGCATAATCTCAAAATTCAATGTTATCAAATTTACTAAAAAGACAGCAAATCGAAAACAAGGTTTACCCCTACAATGTACCCGACTTATCGGGATTCACCTCAATAACATCACGAACTATATACACGCCAGATGGGAATAACTTTTGAATGTTTGACAAATAGGGATCCGCCTCGCTGCGGTTTTTGAAATCACCCACTTTTACTTTCATATAAGGAGGCTGCCAGTCAAGGTAAACTCGCAGTTCAGGAAACTCCTGGTATATTTTAACTTTTGCGTTGGTGGCTTTATTGCGGTCGTTGGTGCTCATCACCAGTATCCGGAACCCCTGCACATGACTACGGGCATCGCGGGTGGTTAATTCATTGATCTGTATCTGCTTTTTTTCCAGCATCTCAATGCGCGGGTCTTTATGCACCACCACGGAATTGGTATCTGTTTGGGCAAATAACGTATGGGACAGGATCAATAAAACACAACTGATGATGTACTTCATGCGAAACATATTTTTTTAAGCCACATAAATAAAACCGATACTCAATTGATGCTATGGGTTTTATGCAGCTGCTACCAATTTAAAAGCAAAATCTTCGCCAAAGATAACTTGCCAGTTTACAGGTTGCAAGTTTCAGGTTGCAGGTTCTGTGCATTTGTTTTCCTTGTAACCTGGGACTTGTAACCTGTATCAAGTGTCTACCCGGTAACCGGAAACCGGAAAACCGGTAACAGTTTTAGTATCCCGCACTGCCATTTTGTGGCGCACCGGTTACAATAGCCACCCCTGAGCTGGTTCCCAACCGGTTGGCCCCGGCTTTAATGTATTGTTCTGCCTGCTCAAAGCTGCGTATACCACCTGAGGCCTTGATTTTTATAGTAGACGGCAGATGGGCCCGCATCAGTTGCACAGCCTCAATAGTGGCGCCTTTTTCGGCATAACCAGTACTGGTTTTTAAAAAATCCACCCCGGTTTTGGCATATATTTCACAACATGTAATGATCTCTTCATCAGTTAAGATCCCACTTTCAATGATCACTTTTACCAGCCTGTTGTGGGCATGGGCCTCCTCAACAATGGCTTCCATTTCCAACTCCAGGTATTGCCAGGCTTTGCTTTTTAGCGCTATCAGGTTAATTACAACATCCAGTTCATTGGCCCCGTCCTGAATGGCCTGCTGGGCCTCGGCCAGTTTGGCGCGGGCAATGGAATAACCAAAAGGAAAGCCTATGACCGTAGCCGTTTTTACCCCACTGTTAACCAAAATTCCCCTGGCATTTTTTACAAGCGGTGGCGGTACACACACCGCATAAAAATTATTCTGGATAGCTTCTTCGCATAGCTTTTTAAGCTCAGGTATGGTGGTTGCAGGTTTTAGCAGGGTGTGGTCGATATATTGAGCGATATTCATGTAGCGTATTAACCGGTTACAAACTTTTTAACCCGACTAAATTAGTTCATTTAACTAAATTCGATCTCTGTTCCCGAATTTAATCATAAACCAAAAGCACATGAGAAAGTACTGTTTCTTTCCACCCGGAAAGTTCCTTTTCCTGTTGGGCCTGACGTTCATATTGCATGTAACTGCCATTTCACAGGTAACCTTCCCTGTTAATGGGGTTGCTGATCCCAAGGTAAAATGTTTTGCCTTTACCAATGCCACCATTGTTAAGGATGCACAAACTACGCTCACCAATGCCACGCTGGTTATTCGTGAGGGTAAAATAATTGCTGTAGGTACTTCGGTAACCATTCCGAAAGATGCGGTGGTGGTTAATTGCAGCGGTAAATTTATTTACCCTTCTTTTATCGACATCTATAGCGATTATGGAGTAGCCGTTCCGCAACGGCAGGGCGCCCCATTCGATTTTCGCGCCCCGGCGCAATTAACCTCCAACACCAAGGGGGTATTTGGCTGGAACCAGGCGATCAGAAGCGAGATAGACGCTGCCAAACTATTCAATGCCGATGACGCCAAGGCAGAACCTTTGCGGAATATTGGGTTTGGAACCGTGTTGACGCATCAAAAAGATGGTATCGCCCGCGGAACCGGTGCGTTGGTTAGCCTGGCCAGCGAAAAAGAGAACCTGGTAATGCTGAAAGAAAAAGCTTCGGCGCATTATTCATTCAGCAAGGGAACCAGCACCCAAAGCTACCCCAGCTCCATGATGGGGACTATTGCCCTGCTGCGCCAAACTTACCTCGATGCGCAGTGGTATAAAAGTAATCCAGCTACGGAAGGGGTGAACCTGTCGCTGAAATCCTGGAACGAGATTCAGGCATTGCCTCAAATATTTGATGCGGGTGATAAATGGAACGACCTGCGCGCCGATCGTATTGGTGATGAGTTTGGCGTTCAATACATCATCAAAGGCGGTGGTAACGAATACCAACGGATAAAAGACGTTGCTGCTACTAAAGCAACTTATATTCTGTCGTTGAACTTTCCGCAGGCAATGGATGTGGAAGATCCTAATGAAGCTCGCTTTGTTTCCCTGGGCGATATGAAACACTGGGAACTGGCGCCTGCCAATGCGGCGGCGTTAGAAAAAGCTGCTATTCCATTTTGTTTAACCGCTACTGAACTAAAAGATACCAAACAGTTTCTCACCAATTTGCGCAAAGCCATTGAGTATGGGTTGAGTGAAACAAAAGCACTGGAAGCCCTTACCAAAACACCGGCTACCGTATTAGGGGTATACGACAAAGTGGGCAGTATTGAAGCCGGTAAACTGGCCAGCTTTTTAATAACTACTGGCGAAGTGTTCAAAGAAAAAACGGTGATCCTGCAAAACTGGGTACAGGGCGAACGGTACAATGTAAAAGATGAAAACTGGTCGTCTATTGCCGGACAATATACCTTACAGGTAAAGTCGGCCGGTGCTAACAACAGTTACACGCTGGATGTAAAAAGCACTACTGAGGCCAGCATTATTGCCAAAGACACCATCAAAACAAAATTCAGTTTCGATGGCAAACTGGTAACTATCAGTTTTGCTACGGAGAAAAAGCCGCGGGCTGCTACCATTCGGTTGGGCGGTACTGTAAATGGCGATGTATGGAATGGAAACGGGGTAGATGCAGAAGGCAATACTGTGTTATGGTTGGCCAGTTTTGCAAAAGCGGGCACACCGGCTCCAGACACTACTAAGAAAAAGCCACTGGGCGTATTAGGTAAAGTGGTGTATCCGTTTGATGGGTATGGCTGGGACTCGCTGCCACAAGCTGAAACCATTTTAATAAAGAACGGCACCGTTTGGACCAATGAAAAAGAAGGCAAACTGGAGAATACCGATGTATTAATAAAGAACGGGAAAATTGCCCAAATTGGTAAGAACCTGTCGGAAGCCGGCGCTAAAGTAATTGATGCTACCGGTAAGTTTGTTACCCCGGGTATTATTGATGAACACTCGCACATTGCCGCCGCTTCAATTAATGAAGGGGCACAATCAGTAACTTCTGAAGTGCGTATTGCCGATAATTTGAATCCCGAAGACATAAACATCTATCGTCAGTTGAGCGGTGGTGTTACATCTTCCCATATTTTACATGGTTCTGCCAATACCATTGGCGGACAAACCCAATTGATAAAACTGCGTTGGGGCGCTAATGATGAAGACCTGAAATTCAAAGGTGCGGATCCCTTCATCAAATTTGCGTTGGGTGAAAACGTAAAACGTACTACCTCACAAAGCAACAACCGCTTCCCCGATACCCGTATGGGTGTTGAAGAAGTGCTGATGGATGCCTTTACCCACGCGTGCGAATATGAAAAAGGTTGTAAAGAAGCTGAGCCTGCTGTGGCCACTAAAAAGAAAGGCGCCGCTGCTACATCAACGGCTGCTCCTGTACGCCGCGACCTGGAGCTGGAAGCCCTGGTAGAGATCATGAATAAAAAACGCTTTATTACCTGTCACTCCTATGTACAAAGCGAGATCACTTCAACCATGCGCGTGGCAGAGAAATTCAACTTCCGCGTAAATACATTCACGCACATTCTGGAAGGGTATAAAGTGGCCGATAAAATGAAAGCGCATGGCGCCAACGCTTCTACCTTCAGCGATTGGTGGGCGTATAAAACAGAGGTACAGGATGCCATTCCTTACAATGCTACCATTATGCAACGCGTGGGTTTGAATGTATGTATCAATTCAGACGATGCAGAAATGGCCCGCCGCCTGAACCAGGAAGCCGCCAAAAGCGTAAAATACGGCGGCATGTCGGAAGAAGAAGCATTCAAAATGGTAACCCTGAACCCGGCCAAAGCCCTGCATGTGGAGGAAAAAGTAGGCAGCCTGAAACCAGGCAAAGATGCAGATGTAGTGGTATGGAGCGATAACCCGCTGAGCATTTATGCAAAGGCCGAGCAAACGATTGTTGATGGCATTGTTTATTTTGATCGCACACGCGATGCAGAAATGCGTAAAAAAATTGCGGCTGAAAGAAACCGCCTGGTGCAAAAAATGCTGGGTGAAAAAAGAAGTGGTGGTGCAGTTACACCGGCAATTCCCAGCTATCAGGTTATACTCAGCTGTGGCGATCACGACCACCACGATGGATTGATCACCGTTGATGTAGATGAAAATGATGCTAATACCAACTAAATCATGCAAACAATGAAAAAGCTAATTATATTAATACATTGTCTGGCTTTGCTGATAGCAGTACAGGCGCAGGAAGATGTATACCCGGCCAAGCCCTATACGGGGAAACTGTTTATTACTAACGGTACCATACACGTTGGTAACGGCCAGGTTATTGAAAATGGTTCCATTGAAGTAAATAATGGA
>CBIMFG010000374.1:0-5302 GCA_966243125.1 uncultured Niastella sp. | reverse complement strand
AAAGGAACCAATAACAACCGGATCGAAATGATCAACTCCTATCCCTGGATAGATTTCACCGCCAAATATCCCGGCACCGATCTGGTAGTGGTACGGCCAAGAGATGAAAACCAGATAAATGTTTTGTCGGAACCCGACTGGCACTCCCGGTACAGCAAGGATACCCGCATCATCAACAACAGTAACCTGAATTATAAATTCCCCCGTTTTGTTGAACTCGATTTCAAATATGGGATTGAATTATGGAACTCTGAATTTCAGGATCTGTACAAAAACCAGGAAGCATCCCCACAGGTAGACCTGGGTTTCTGGGGTAATACGGCGCTTGGTTCGGTACGTGACGACCATTCGAAATCAACTTATCAGAATGCATTATCAACCATGTATATAAGATTTGATTTCAATAAAGATTTCAAGATCAATGCGCCCATCACTACTACTACCCAGCTCTCTTACGATTGGCGTAAACTGGAATACAACTCCTTCTTTGCCCAGGGTATTAACCTGCCGCAATACCCACCCGCCAATATTACATCAGCAGCAGTAAAATCAAGTGGCGATGGCAGCCTTGAGTACATCACCTTCGGTTACCTCGTAAATCAAACCATTGATTTCGGAAACCTGTTTGGGGTAACAGGTGGTTTTCGCAGTGACTATAACTCACAGTTTGGCGATCAAAAGAAACCATTCACCTTTGGCCGCGGAACCGCTTACTTCAGGCCTTCGGAATTGCTGAAAGTAAATAAGCTCACCGATTGGAAAGTACGCGCGGCCTATGGCGCTGCCGGTATTCCACCCAATGAATTTGATGGTGAATATTATTCCCGTCAAACCACCCTTAGCTCCCAACAACTGGGCGAAGGCGTTGGCTTATACCTGCCAAATATACTTGGTAACCCCCGGTTGCAGGTACAGGAAGTACGCGAGCTGGAAATAGGAACCGATATAACAGTACAGCCCGGCAAAAAAGAATGGTTCAATAGGATCAGTTTGTCGTTCACTTACTGGAACAAGAAAAACGAGAACAATATTCAATATGTTGACCTCGCGCCTTCAACCGGCGCCCAACAGATCAGGGACAACCTGATTGACCTCACCGTAAAAGGCGCCGATATAAGCCTGGATGCCAATATGTATACTGGTAAAAAAGTTGACTGGACGTTGGCCGTTCGCTTTGGTACTTTTAAAACAAAAGTTGACCGTGTAGCCAATGGCCGTGACTTTGTAAACGGATTGTTTATTGTAAAAGAAGGCGAATCGCTGGGTAATTTTTATACTTCCAACCCCTTAACCAGTATTGACCAGGTACGCCAGGCTGATAAAACAAGGTATATAGAAGAAGCCGATGCCTCGCAATACCAAATCGTAAATGGCATTGTTGTAGACAAAACCACCAAACGGGCTATGCTTACCGATGCCACCGATCAAAGCATTAGTGGCAATGCGTATCCAGATTTCACCATGTCGTTTACCAATAATGTTACCCTGTGGCAAAAGTTAACTGTTTCTATGCAGTGGGACTGGTACCGTGGTAACGACGTTTACAACCTTACCAGGCAGTGGATGTACCGCGACAGATTACACAAAGACTTTGATAAGTCAGTTACCATTAATGGCGAATCAGGCGCCTTTGTAAATTTCTATAACAGTTTATACAACAGCGTGCAACGTACAGGATGGTTTGTTGAAGATGGTTCATTCTGGCGCATGCGCGATCTTACATTAACCTATCAACTGGGCGATGTAATTAAAGTTCCCTGGATAAAAGGAATGGCATTGACTGCTTCGGGCAGAAATCTGTTAACCATTACCGATTATTCAGGATTAGATCCCGAAGCCACTTCAGCACAGGATAGCCAGGGCAACCGCTCGGTAGGTGCCGGTTCAAATATTGGGGCCGATTATTTTTCCATCCCCAACCTGCGTTCGTTCCAGTTTGGCATTAACCTTCAATTCTAACCATCAATTTACTTGTTATGAAACGACACCTCATTTATATAATCATGATTGTTCTTATCGCGGGAGCGTGTAAAAAATCTTCCCTCGAATTGAACAATCCTAATCAGCCTATCCCTGCGCAATCGTTAACAACAGAGGCTGGGTTAAAGAATTTCTCCTTAGGGATATTACAAAAAATGGTGGCCAACGTTCCCGACGAAGGCAAGACCAATATTTTTCACATTGCTCTTACCAACCACAGCATTATGGGCGATGAAGCTTATTGCCCGTATGGCAATTATGGTTTACGTTGGGTTAACCAGGTATACAAGATCACCTTACCCAATGGTACACAAATCTTAAATCCCAATACGTTGGCTCAAAAAGAACAATTGCAGGGTTTTGATTCAAGAGGAGCTGGTGAGCTGAATGCTTTTCAATATGAATGGTCGAGCTGTTATTACATTATTTCACAAGCCAATTACCTGCTGGCCGCATTGAACGATCCCGCACTGAAATTAACCGGCGATGTGGAGAATAAGAAAAACACGTTTAAAGCCTGGGCCCAGTGGTGGAAAGGTTATGCCTACTCCCGCATAGGCTCCATGTACCTGGCTGGAGTTATTGTTGATACAGCGGGAACTTCCAATGGCAATTTTGTTGACCATACTGTTATTATGGGTGAAGCCGATAAATTGCTGAACGATTGCTTAACCACTTTAAACGCCATTAGCGCCACCGACGACTATACCGCTATTATGACGGCCATTGTTGCCTCCTTTAACCTGAACAAAAGCGTAGTAACGCCCGACATGTGGAAACGGCAGATCTATTCATTAAAGGCGCGCAATTTAATAGCTAATAAAAAAATTACAGACATGACCCCTGCCAACTGGCAGCAGGTTATTACCCTTGCCAACCAGGGTATTCAGGCCACTGATAACATCTTTAGGTTTGGCATGGACCCCAGCGGCTCCAATGATGTATCGCTCGGACAATTTCATCCTTATTTCTATTTGGGCGAAGTGGTGCAATTCACCTTTGTAAGCGAACGGTTGATCCAGGATTTTAAACCCAATGATAATCGGTTAAGCACCGGGTTTGTTCCCTTCTCTGTTCCCAAAGTAAATGAAAGAGGCCGCGGTTTACAGTTTGGTACCCGCTGGAATCCGGTGTTTATTGAAAATGGTGGTTTGTATGCAACAGGTAATAATGCAGGCACTGTGCCCTGGGCATGCAGCTATGAAGAAAATGAACTGATGAAGGCAGAAGCGTTGTTGCGTACCAATAGTATTGAGCCAGGTTTGCAGTTGGTAGATGCCGTGCGCGATTTTCAACATTCCGGGTTAGCGCATGTAGCCGGAACCGGGTTGAACGCCACACAGGCGCTGGAAGAATACAGAAAAGAAAGAAGAGTAGCCCTGTTTTTGTGGGGCACTGCATTTTACGATGCCCGCCGCTGGGGTATTACCAAACCGGCGGCACAGGGCGGTGGCCGGGCCAATGCCATTGTAATTATTCCCGGTAATTTGTTAACGCCAGAGCAAACGGGTTCTGTACCCACTCCTTGTTTTATGGAGTATAATTATATGGACTATTGGGATGTACCACAGAATGAAATTGATTTCAATACCCCTGGCAGTGTGAGTCCTCCCCTGAAAAATTAAAAGGGAATGGTTGTTGCGAAGGCCGGCTCTCCTACCGCTTCCGGTTACTGGTGGGAGAGCTTTTTTAATACCGTAGGTTGAACGGGTGTTAACGACAATTGCATGCTGGAAACCGTTTCTGAATGACCCAGAAACAAATATCCGCCTGTTTTTAATTTCTCCGCCAGTTTATTGATAACGGCACATTGCGTTGCTTTATCAAAATAAATGAGTACGTTGCGGCAAAAAATTATATCAAACTTATTGTGCACGTGATAAACGTCATCCATCAGGTTAAGCCGTTTAAAATCTGTTCTGGCGCGCGTTTCTGCGTTTATACGAATGGTTTGTTTTTCGCGGTCGCGGCTGCGCAACAAATACTTCTTGCGTAACCACATAGGAATATCAGCAATGCGATCTTCGGTATACACCGCTTCTACAGCTTTTGTTAACATGGATAATGAAACATCGGTTCCCGTAACATGGTAACCGGTATCGCTGATCATTTCGGTAAACTCATTCAGCACCATGGCCAAGGTGTACACTTCTTCCCCACTTGAACAACCGGCGCTCCACACTTTTATATCTTTGTAGCCATTATAACCTTCACACAACTCGGGCAATACCTGCTGGGTTAAAAAATCAAAATGCGATGGCTCTCTGAAGAAGTCAGTTTTGTTGGTAGTTACCGCATCAACCATATGCACCATTTCCTTTGCCATTCCCTGTTCACTAAACAAATACTCACAATACTCTTTATACGACGACATGCTCAAAGCGGCCAGTCGTTTTTGCAGGCGGCATTCCAGCATCACTTTTTTTGCTTCCGGCATTTTAATGCCATAGGCAGTATTTATATAGGCACTTAGCCGGTTAAAATCACGCGTTGTCATTTAATGCATTTTTGCTTTTGACATGTCAATACTGCTCGTAATCATTATCAAGCTGGTCTTTTTTTGTCAGGCTTACCGACCATTGTTTACCGTTTTGTTTGGCCGGCTGGGTTACTCTGTTTATCATTGGTCGCTTTTTTATGATCGTTCCCGTTACCGGTTTATGCATTGTAGAAGTATCTACTTTGAAGAAGCCAATCGCCTGCCGCAGTTGTTCAGCCTGCACCATCAGTTCTTCAGAACTGGCCGCTACTTCTTCCGACACGGCTGCATTCTGTTGTATTACGGTATTTAATTCCTGCAAAGCGCTGTTTATTTGTTCGGCATTTACGGTTTGTTCTTTACCCGAGGCGCTTATTTCTTTTACCAGCAGGGAGGTTCTTTCAATTTCAGGTACCAATGCCGAGAGTAACTTACCCGACTGGCTGGCTATATCAATGCCCGATGAGGAGAGTTGGTTTATTTCATTGGCGGCTGCCTGGCTGCGCTCGGCCAGCTTTTTTACTTCTGATGCCACCACTGCAAATCCTTTTCCCTGTTCGCCGGCCCGCGCCGATTCAATAGCCGCATTCAATGCCAGTAAATTGGTTTGCCGCGCTATTTCACCAATGATGGCTATTTTACCGGTAATTGTTTTCATTGACGATTCGGTACTGTTCACCGCCGTATTGCTTGTTGTTATTTCAACAGCTGCCTTATCGGCAATTTTACCGGTGGCAAATGCATGCTCGTTATTCTGTTGAATATTGGCAGCCATTTCTTCCATGGAGGAAGCTACTTCTTCGGCTGAGGCAGCCTGTTCAGTAGCGCCCGCACTCATTTGTT
>CBIMFG010000373.1:0-5319 GCA_966243125.1 uncultured Niastella sp. | reverse complement strand
ATAGTATTGATCACCGATGGTGAAGACCACGACCCCCAGGCCGTTCCCCTGGCACAACAACTGGCTCAGGATGGTGTAATGATCAATACTATTGGTATTGGTTCGGCCGAAGGCGCTCCCATTATGGACCCGGCCACCAATGAATATAAAAAAGATGAAACCGGTAAAACAGTTGTTTCAAAATTGAATGAAACAGAATTGCAGCAACTGGCCGGCGCTACCAAAGGCGTATATGTGAAGTTGGATGATGTTGATGCCGCGGTAAACACCATCACCAAACAATTAGGCACTATTGAATCAAACATCCTTGATGACAATGCATTCAGGGATTATAAAAGTTATTTTCAATGGTTCCTGGCCATGGCATTATTATTCCTGTTGATAGAATTCTTTTTACCTGAACGGAAATTAAAAGCAGCTTGAAAAAATTATTATACATATCGTTGATCCTTCTGCCTGTATTGGTAAAAGCGCAGGATGAGAATGCTGCCATCCGGGAAGGAAATAAATTGTATCACAACCGGCAGTTTGAAAAAGCAATGCCCGCCTATCAAAAGGCGGTGGAGCAGAACCCGAAAAATTTAACGGCCCGCTATAACCTGGCCAATGCCCGGTACCGCACCGGTAATATGCCCGATGCAGAAAAATCGTATGATGAACTGATTGAGAATACTACCGAAAATAAATACAAGGAAAAAGGGTTTTACAACAAGGGCGTAAGCTTAACAAAACAACAAAAGCTGCAGGAAAGCATCGATGCTTACAAGAATGCTTTTAAACTCGATCCCACGGATGAGGACGCCCGCTTTAATCTGCAAAAAGCATTGCTGGAACAAAAGAAGCAAAACCAATCGAACCAACAGCAGCAAAAGCAACAGCAGCAAAAACAGCAAAAGCAAAAACCTGAAAACAATAAGCTCGATAAAAAGAAGATCGAGCAATACCTGAAGTCGCTTGAACAAAAAGAACAGGACGTTCAGCGAAAAATGCAGCAAAACCGCGCCCGCTCGGTAACGCAGCCCGAAAAAGATTGGTAGGGCACTGTAGGCGCCCAGTTAACGAGTTGACAAGTTAACCAGTTAACATGTTAACCCTGTTACCCGTTATTTCCAATCTTATCACCTTGTTAACTTGTAAACCAGTTAACCAGTTAACTTTTCATCCTTCCTACTTTGTTGTAATTTTGCCCCCTGTTTCCCCTAACCAAGTGGTAATCACATAAATTACAATAATAACAATGCAGCTTTATTGCGACTCATTGACTGAATATAAACGCCTGGCAACCCGTGAAGTACGAATTGGAGACCTGCTGTTGGGCAACTTCAACCCTATCCGTGTGCAAACCATGACCACCACCGATACCATGGATACCATTGCTACCGTTGAGCAAAGTATCCGCTGTATTGAGGCCGGAGCCGAAATGGTGCGCATTACTGCCCCCAGCAAAAAAGAAGCGGAGAACTTACTGAATATAAAGAACGAACTGCACAAAAGAGGGTATAAAACCCCGCTGATCGCTGATATTCATTTCACCCCCAACGCAGCTGAAATAGCAGCCCGCATTATTGAAAAAGTTCGGGTTAACCCCGGTAATTACGTTGATAAAAAGAAATTTGAACAAATAGATTATACCGACGCTGAATACGCCGAGGAAATAGATCGCATTCGCGAACGCTTTACGCCCCTGGTGAAGATCTGTAAAGAGTATGGTACTGCCATGCGCATTGGTACCAATCACGGTTCGCTCAGCGATCGTATTATGAGCCGGTATGGCGATACGCCTATGGGCATGGTTGAAAGTGCGATGGAATTCCTGCGTATTGCCCGTAATGAAAGCTATCACAATATTATCCTGAGTATGAAATCCAGCAATCCCCAGGTAATGGTTCACGCTTACCGGTTGCTGGTAAACGTAATGATGGATGAGTTTGGCGAGTGCTATCCTTTACACCTGGGTGTAACTGAAGCCGGGGATGGGGAAGATGGAAGAATAAAATCAGCCATCGGTATTGGCACCCTTCTCGAAGATGGCCTGGGCGATACCATCCGTGTTTCATTAACCGAAGATCCTGAATTTGAAATTCCCGTTTGCCGCGATCTGGTTAAACGTTATACCAATCGACAATTGTCAATAGGCAATAAGCCATCTGGCATTTCAGAAATCATAAAAGTTCCTTACTCTCCTTTCGAATATACAAGAAGGTATACTGACACCGTATCTAATATCGGTGGCAAACAGGTGCCCGTAGTGGTGGCTGATTTTATGAAGGCCACTGCCATTCGTCATGAAGATCTCCAGGCCATTGGCTATACCTATAACACCGTAACGGATAAATTCACCATTGCCGATGCTGCAGCAGATTACCTGTACACTGGCAAAAAAGTACTTGACTTTGCATTACCCGGTACGCTGAAAGTAATTTGCGATCATGCTACCTGGTTAAACGCACCAGACAAAGACAAGTATTATCCGTTATTTCAATCAACCGAATACCTGAAAAACTCTGACCATTCAGGTACGCTTAATTTTGTAGCAGTTGATGTTAACCAACCTGCTTGCCAGGAACTGTTACAGGAAATTCGCAAAGACTACACCGTAGTGTTGTGTTTGTATTCAACCAACGCACACGCCATGCCGTCGGTACGGCGTTTCATTGTTGACCTTATGAACCAGGGTATCAACTGCCCTATCATTCTGTTGGTTGAAAGCAATGACACTACTATAGACGAACAGCTGATCCATTTCTCCACCGATAGCGGCGCTTTGTTGCTCGATGGCATGGGCGATGGCATTTGGCTGATGAATGAACCGGAAAAAATTCAAAACCAGAAAGTGAGTGGCCGTACTTACCTGGAAACAAAGAACAATCACCAGTTCGTCAACAACACTTCGTTCTCGATTTTACAGGCCACCCGTACACGTATTTCTAAAACTGAATATATCAGTTGCCCTTCCTGTGGCCGCACCCTGTTCGACTTGCAGGAAACCACTGCTAAGATCCGTTCGGTAACCCATCACCTCAAAGGCGTTAAGATCGCCATCATGGGTTGTATTGTAAACGGCCCCGGCGAAATGGCCGATGCTGATTTTGGTTACGTAGGCAGTGGTGTAGGCAAGATCACTTTATATAAAGGAAAAGAAATTGTGAAACGCAATGTAGATAGCGCCATTGCTGTGGAAGAATTGATTAATTTGTTGAAGGAAAACAACGCCTGGGTTGAAAAAGCCTAAAGCTATAAGCCTTAAGCTGTAAGCAAATACCGCGAATTAAAAGCTTACTGCTTAAAGCTTAGAGCTTACAGCCTGCAACAGAGGTATACCAAATACAAAACTTACAACCAAAGCTTCATTGAACAGAATTGACCGACTGCACGCCATTCTAACCCACCTGCAAAGTAAAAAAAGAGTTACTGCGCAGGAGGTGGCCGATCGTTTTAACATCAGCCTACGTACAGTGTATCGCGATGTTAAAGCATTGGAAGAAAGTGGCGTGCCGGTAATTGGCGAAGCAGGAAGCGGTTATACCATTATGGAAGGTTACCGCCTGCCGCCCGTTATGTTCACCCAGGAAGAAGCCTCTGCCCTGCTACTGGGCTCCAAACTCACCGAGCATCTTACTGATGAATCTATTAAGAAACACTTCAACGCAGCGTTGTATAAAATAAAAGCGGTGCTCCGTACGTCCGACAAGGAGCATATGGACCAGCTGAATGATAACATTGCGGTTATGTCGCGTTTGCCGGCCGATGATTCAGCAGGCCGCCACCTTACCGAACTGCAAAAAGCGCTGGGCGATAAAAAGGAAATCCGCATCCGTTATCAGTCGGGCGAAGATGCTGTAACCGAACGCAGCCTGGAACCCATCGGGTTGTGTCATTACGGCCAGGCCTGGCACCTGATTGGCTGGTGTAAGCTGCGCAATGGCTACCGCGATTTCAGGGTAAGCCGCATACAACAATTGCAAATTCTCGATAATACATTTGATCCGGAATCGCACCCCTCTCTGCGGGAATACATGCAAACCATGATCAATCATTCCGAACTGCAGGAAGTGTGCGTTCGGTTTTCCCGCCAGGCTGCCCGCCACATCGGCAACCAGAAATATTACTATGGTTATGTGCGGGAAGAAGTAAAAGATGATTGCGTGTTGATGTATTACGTTACCTCTTCGCTGGACTACTTTGGCCGCTGGCTGCTCATGTTTACCCATCATGTTTCCATTGAATCGCCCGAAGCCTTGAATATCGTTATGAAAGACCTCACCGAGGAGATCCGCCAGCACTACCTTCCTGTTGAGCAATAGATAATATTGAATATTGAACCGTTGAATGTTGAATGTTAAAGTGAAAACCAAATCGTTTTATTTCCACTTCAACATTTAATATTTTTTGTTTTCCTTAGGTCCTACTGACATACTGTTGTCACATAGTGCGTGTTACTTTGGTTTATAACCTTCACACATTAAATATTATTCAAATGATACGCACTATTCATGACTTTCTCGATCGCTGGAAAGAAGAAACCGAAGCAACCCTGAACGTCTTCCGCAATCTAACCGATGAATCGCTGCAGGTTGCTATTCCTGGTGGGCGTACGCTGGAACGGCTGGCTAATCATATTGTTGAAACAGTAACAGAAATGCCCCACAACCTGGGTTTGCCAATAAAGGAAGAATCCATTGCTTACGATACTGTTGAGGAACTGATAATACATTATAAAAAATACGCTAATCAACTGGTTGCCGCCATCATCAGCTACTGGACCGATGAAACGCTGGATGAAGAACGAAACATGTATGGTACTGTCTGGAAAAACGGGTTCTCACTCTGGGTATTGATCACTCACCAGGCGCACCACCGCGGTCAAATGACGGTGCTGATGCGAATGGCGGGGTTAAAAGTACCAGGTGTATACGGCCCCAGCAAAGAAGAGTGGATAGCATGGGGGAAGGAGGCGCTGGCGTAAAGCCGAGATAGGATGTAAGAAGAGCCTGAAATTTCATACCTCCTACTTCTTACTTCGTATTTCTTATTTCCTGGTTTATACTTCTTACTTCATATACCCAATTTGTCTGATCTATCTTGTATCAAACGTCATGCTTTTAAATAAGTCCATATGCATATAAAAACTTATCCGCCGTTAACAGTATTAAGCAGTATACATCAAATAACCATCTCACAAATAAATGAGTTTGGTCCGGTTATGGCCGAGCTCTATGCAGAAGCAGGACGAAAAAGTTTTATCAATGGTCCGCTGCATTGGATCTATTATGGAATGGATGGAAATGCCGACACCGTGTTTACGCTTGAAATTGCGAT
>CBIMFG010000372.1:0-5329 GCA_966243125.1 uncultured Niastella sp. | reverse complement strand
AGCAAGCCCATCACCGTTGCAGGAAAAACAACCAACTATTACTTTGTTAAGGATGGCCTCAAAGCCGGTGACAAGATCGTATTTGCCGGAGCTGGAAACCTGCAGGATGGTATTGCGATAGTACCGCAGCCAATTTCGGCCGACAGCTTGCTGAAAGCGAAACCTCTATAGTTTAAGAAGTAGGAAGTATGAAGTAGGAAATATGAAGTCAGAGAAGTTACCCCTCTCTGCTTAAAGGGAGTCTTTGTGCCTGATTTGGCCTTTCCTGCCCCCTGCTTCTTACATCTTACCTCAGTTCTAAGATTTCAATCTCAAAAAATTCCCTCATGTTAAAAAGATTTATTGAAAGACCGGTCCTATCAACGGTTGTATCAATCATACTGCTTCTGCTAGGCGGGCTGTCGTTATTCACGCTGCCTGTTACCCTGTTCCCTGATATTGCGCCGCCAAGCGTACAGGTAACAGCCCTGTACCCAGGCGCCAACGCCGAAGTAGTAGCACGCGCCGTTGCCACTCCGCTCGAAGAAGCCATCAATGGTGTGGAGAACATGACCTACATGACCTCCAACTCCAGTAACGATGGCAGTATGACGCTGACCGTATACTTTAAGCAAGGTACCAACCCCGATATCGCTTCTGTAAACGTACAGAACCGCGTATCTAAAGCAGTAAGCCAAGTGCCTGCAGAAGTAGTACAGGCTGGTATCAGCACCCAGAAAGTGCAGAACAGTATCATCATGTTCGTAGCGCTCAGCAGCGACGACAAAAACAAATACGATGAGTTGTTCCTGGAAAACTATATCAAGATCAACCTGATCCCTGAAGTACAACGTGTACCCGGTGTAGGTCAGGCCGTAGCCTTTGGTACCAAGGATTACTCTATGCGTATTTGGTTACAACCCGATCGCCTGGCATCAAATAACCTGTCGCCTCAGGATGTATTGAATGCAATAAAAGATCAAAATCTCGAAGCCGCTCCTGGCCGTTTGGGTCAAAGCAGCGCCGAAGTGTTTGAGTATGTATTGAAATATAAAGGAAAGTCGAACCAGGGTGAAGATTATGAGAACATGATCATCAAGTCAAATCCTGATGGTTCTATGTTGCGTTTGAAAGATGTGGCCCGTGTTCAGTTTGGTTCTTATACTTATTCAACCAACGCTCGTTTGGATGGCACACCGGTATCAGGTTTCGCTGTATATCAAACAGCAGGTTCAAACGCGAACGACATCCTTACCGAAGTAGAAAGACTGTTGAAGAACTTTGAAAAAACATTACCCAAAGGTTTGAAGACCACGGTAATGTTTAACTCAAAAGAGTTCCTCGATGCGTCTATTGATCAGGTACGGGAAACGCTGGTGATCGCCTTTATACTGGTGTTCATTGTTGTGTTCATCTTCCTGCAGGACTTCCGCTCAACCCTGATCCCTGCTATTGCCGTTCCGGTGGCTATCATTGGTACGTTCTTCTTTATGCAGCTGTTTGGTTTTACCATCAACCTGCTTACCCTGTTCGCGCTTGTATTGGCCATTGGGGTGGTGGTGGATGACGCCATTGTGGTGGTGGAAGCGGTGCACTCGAAAATGGAGCGTACGAACTTGCCGGCACGTGCCGCAACAATTCAGTCAATGAGTGAGATTTCCGGCGCCATCATCTCCATTACGCTGGTAATGGCGGCGGTGTTCATTCCGGTAGGCTTTATGCAAGGTCCTGCGGGTGTGTTCTATCGCCAGTTCGCCTTTACATTGGCTATTGCCATCCTGATCTCGGCGGTAAACGCCCTTACCCTCAGCCCCGCGCTGTGTGCTATTTTCCTGAAGAATGTGCATGCAGGTGAAGGTGGCGAACATGGCAGGAAAAAAGGTTTCATGGGTCGTTTCTATGCCGCCTTTAACGCCGGTTTCAATGGAATGACCAACAGATATGTACGCAGTTTGAAATTCCTGGTACGCCGCAAATGGGTTGCGATCATTGCGTTGATAGCAATCACGGCTGGTGCGTTCTACATGACAAAAACAACGCCTACCGGTTTCATTCCAACAGAAGACCAGGGCTTTGTATTGTTTGCGGTAAATACGCCTCCCGGTAGCTCACTGGAGCGTACGCACCAGGCTACCCTGCAAATTGACAGCATCATTAAAGCCGACCCTGCTTACAATCACCTGTATGTGATAGATGGTATGAACTTCCTCAGCAATGCAAACGCGTCGCCTTATGCGGCTGGTTTCATGCGGTTGAAAAATTATGAAGATAGAGGTGCAGTTAAAAACCCCGACCAGATCGCCGGCGGCCTTATTGGTAAAGTTAGCCAGGTGAAAGGCGCCAACGCCTTCTTCTTCAACTTCCCTACCGTACAGGGTTTTGGTAACGCGAGTGGTTTTGAGTTCATGTTGCAGGACCGTACCAACGGTTCGCTCGCTAAACTTGGTGGTACTGCCTGGGGTTTCATTGGCGCATTAATGCAACGTAAAGAAATAGGGTTTGCGTTTACCACCTTTGCAGCTGGTAACCCGCAATTCACCATAGAAGTAGACAATCAGAAAGCAAAACAACTGGGTGTATCTATCAGCGAGCTGATGCAAACCCTGCAGATCTATTACGGTAGTAGCTTTGTTACCGACTTTAACCGGTTTGGTAAATACTATCGCGTAATGGCGCAGGCCGATGCAGCCTTCCGTTCTGATATCAATTCAATAGATGGAATTTTTGTAAAGAACAACCAGGGCGAAATGGTACCGGCCAAAACACTGGTAACATTGAAAAGAGTATACGGTCCTGAAACCGTAACCCGCAACAACCTGTTCAACGCGGTTACTATCAACGGTTCACCAAAACCAGGTTTCAGTACCGGTGATGCTATCAGGGCCATAAATGAAACAGCCCAAACAGCATTACCAAGAGGGTATGCAGTTGAGTTTACCGGTGTAACCCGTGAGGAAATTAAAACAGGTAACCAGCAGATCTTTATCTTCCTGCTGAGCATCCTGTTCGTATACTTCCTGCTGTCGGCCCAATATGAAAGTTACATTCTGCCTCTGTCGGTTATCTTAACCATACCCACGGGTGTATTAGGGGTGTTTGCCTTTATTGGTATGGCCGGTATCGAAAACAACATCTACGTACAAATCGGTTTGATCATGCTGGTAGGTTTGTTGGCGAAGAACGCGATCCTGATCACGGAATTTGCCGTACAACGCAGAAGAAACGGTATGGGATTGATTGATGCGGCCCTTGAAGCCTCCAGGCTGCGTTTACGCCCCATCCTCATGACCTCTTTTGCCTTCATCGTTGGTTTGTTGCCACTGGTTTGGACGCATGGCGCATCTGCCCTTGGTAACCACTCTATTGGTATGAGTGCGATCGGTGGTATGCTTTCCGGTGTTATTCTGGGTGTATTCATCATCCCGGTTCTGTTTGTGATCTTCCAGGCAATGCAGGAGAAAGTAACAGGCCGTCCAGGTATGAAAGAGATCAAACTCGGCGAATAATAAATCATTCATGAATTGCCATTCGCTTTTTGGTGAATGGCAATTCTTAAAAGTTCGAAAATTTAAATAAGGATATACATGCGTAAAAGTAATATCACTATTTATTCCACCCTGGCGTTGGTAGCGTTTCTGTCAGCATGCCGAATGGGTAAAGATTACCAGCGTTCTGAGCTGTCTTTACCAACTCAGTTCGCCAACACTACCGCCACTGCCGATTCCAGCGTGGCAGATATGGAATGGAAAAAATTCTTTTCCGATCCTACCCTGCAATCATTGATAGGTCATGCATTAGATAACAGTTTCGATGTACAACTGGCCATGAAACGGGTTGATGAAGCCCGTGCTTATGCCAAACAGGCAAAAGTGAACTGGGGCCCTACTATTTCAGCTAACTTAACAGCCGCCAGCACCTTTCCTTCAAAAAACAGTTTAAACGGCATAAGCCTTAAAAACTTCCTCGGTAAAGAACACCTGGAAGACTACAACCTGAATGCCGGTTTAAACTGGGAAATAGATATCTGGGGCAAGCTGAGCCGTCAACGCGAAGCAGCCAACGCTCAATATTTACAATCATTTGAAGCCAGCCGGGCTGTACAAACTGCACTGGTAGCCAACATTGCCAGCAGCTATTATAACCTGCTGATGCTGGATGCACAGTTAGCAGTAGCACAACGCAGTGTTAGCCTTGGCGATACCATTGTGCAATTTATTGCATTGCAAAAACAGGCTGGCCAGGCTACTGAGTTAGCGGTGCAACAAGCCACCTCTCAACAACAAACAGCTAAGATCCTGATCCCTCAGTTGGAACAACAGATCGCTATTCAGGAAAATACGATCCACATACTGAGTGGCGACCAGCCTGGTACTATTGCCCGTACATTGAAATTGCAGGATTACAAAACACTTGAACAGTTACCAAACGGCGTACCTGCCGCTGTGGTAAGCCGCCGGCCCGATGTACGCAGCAACGAAATGGCGTTGAAATCGGCCAATGCACGCGTTGGTGTAGCCGAAGCCAGCCTGTATCCAACCTTAAGCATCACTGCCAGTGGCGGGTTGAATGCTTATGAGTTCGCTAAATGGTTCAACATACCAGGTTCATTATTTGCCACAGGCCTGGCCGGTATCAGCCAGCCTATTTTTCAACGCCGGGCGTTGAAAACGCAATTTGAAGTGGCCAAACTGCAACGCGATGAAGCTGCTATCAGCTTCCGCCAATCGGCTTACAATGCCATGGGCGAAGTAGCCAATGCCCTGGTAAGCATTGATAAACTGAAATCACAATTTCAACTTAGCAACGAGCAGGTGAGTTTGTCGAACAGCGCAATCGGAAATGCAAAACTGTTATACAAAAGCGGTTTGGCCGATTACCTGGAAGTGATCACCGCCCAAAGCAATTTGCTGCAGGCAGAATTATACAACGCAACTATTCAACGCGATCAATTAAGTGCTATGGTAGAATTATACAGAGCACTCGGCGGTGGATGGAAATAATAATATAATGTGCTAATTGGCTAATTAGCTAATGTGATAATTGGAAAGACTGGCTATGTAAATATATAAGATTAGAATTACTACGACAGGACAAAGGATTAAGTAGACAAAATAAAAAGAGCCATCAGCTTAAAAACTGGTGGCTCTTTTATTATTAATACAATTATCCTTACTTCACTACTTCTGCATCTTTAGCACCCATCAGATCAACACTACGGGCAATGAAGTTGGTAAGATTGCTTCCTTTCAATAAGCCTTGTGATAACAAAGCCAGGTCGGCCAGGTTATGAACTACTTTCTCCTGTTTTGCTTTATCATCATTCTTCAACACCTGCTGATAAATGGGGTGG
>CBIMFG010000371.1:0-5333 GCA_966243125.1 uncultured Niastella sp. | reverse complement strand
CCTCGCTTTCTTTCCTCACTTCCTCTTCTTTTTCTCTACTCGCTTCCCGTTTTTTCGATCGGGTTGCAAAGGTAGTAGTTCTCATTATTGCTTCAAAATTTTTCTTCCGATTTTCACAATTTCTTTTTCACTGTTTTCGTTGCAATTTTCTAAGAGCTTTTTCGTTTCTGCCGGGCTGCAAAGATAAGCGCATTTCATTCTCACTTCCAAACTTTTTCTCATCTTTTTTTGCTGCTCTTTCTCTCTGTATCAGTGCTTATATTATGTGCAGGTGGTAAACGATTTTTATGTAAAGAGCTTTTGTGTAATGTGCTTTTTTGTAAAGCGGGCCGCAAAGATAGGCGTGTTTAACTTACTACCAAATAATTTTCGTTCTTATTTTTCTCGTTCTGCTGAAACGCACACCTGGCAAGCATTTCAGCAGGATATATTTTTTGAAGCTGCTTTTACACTTAATCATTCCAACTCAAAACTGTCTCCGCTTCCGCCTCGCGCACGGCTTACTTTTATGTTCAACCGATTTTAACATTTTCTGTGTTTGAAAAATAAGTGTCGGGGTATACTACCTGTTGTAAAAACAAGCCATGTCCAGGCACCGCAAAATCGGCCCGTGTACAGTCCTTTGCTTCTATGATCTCTCTGAATTGTTGCAGCGTTATTTTACCCCTTGCCACCTGCAATTGAGTGCCCACCAACCCACGCACCATTCCCCGTAAAAACCGGTTGGCTTTTACCCGGTAAACAGCGCCCTGCGGCTGCAGTTTCCACTCACTGTATTGAATGTTACAGTTAAAAGTAAATACCTGGGAATTGCGTTTTGCAAACGAAGTAAAATCGGTATACTCCTTTATCACCTCCGCCGCCGCATGCAGCCCCTCCCAATCGAGGGTATACGGGTAATACCAGGCCCTGTCTACTCTAAACGGATCTTTAACCTGGTATAAATAGTATTCATATTCCCGGGCAATGGCATCAAACCGGCAATGAGCCGTTTCGTTCACCGGTACAATTTGCCTGATGGCTACATCGGCCGGTAAAATAGCATTAAGGTTATAAATAGCCCGGGGATTTATGGGCTTTTCCAGATCGAAATGATAATAGTTCTGGTTGGCATGCACGCCGGCATCGGTACGGGAGGAACCGGTAAGAGGCACCGGCTGCCGGAAGTATACCTCCATGGCTTTTTCCAGTTCGTGCTGTATGGTTAATGCATTATGCTGTACCTGCGAGCCTGCATATCGCCCCCCATGGTATGCCACTTCCAAAAAATATCGATTCATGGGGCGCAAGTTAAAACAATCTGAACTGGGATTTCTGGGATTGAGGGATGGTTGGGATGAGGATGCTGGCGGCATGGCCAGCACATGGCAGGGATAAGGCCTGGGAGTTGCCTAAGAGTTGTCTGGAAGTTGCCTAAGAGTTGCCTTGCGCACTAGGGAGCCCAGGCAATGCTCAGGCAATAGGTAGGCAATAGGTAGGCAATACTTAGGCAATATCCCTACAGTCCTATGCCAATATCCAACCCATCCCAGTTCAGACCTATTGCAACCTCACCAGCTTCTTAAACTTAGTTACATATACTTCATCGCTCAACAGCTCATACAACTGTTTGAAGTTGGCCGTATCGGCGGCAAAGGGATATGACAGTTCAAGGAATTGATATTTAGCGGCGTCGCCAGCAAACAATTCTGATAAGGCCTTTATTTGCCGGGCATATAAACACATGGTTTTGAAATACTTAGTGGCAACAGTCAGCCGCTTTTGCACATCGCCTTCGGCCATCATCTTAACCCGCATTTTATCAACATCTATGTCGGTAGCCAGCTTAGCACAGTCTGAATTGATCATGACCAGCTTGCTGGTTGTTTCAGCTTTCTTTTCCGGTTCAACCGTTTTGGGCTTTTCGGCTTCTGCCGGTTTTGTAACCACCGCCGGCGTATCTTTTTGGGTAACCGCAGGCTCCATTACTGCTTTCGGAGTTTCTTTGGCAGTTTCTTCCTTTTCTTTTTTAATAGGAGTTATGGCAGTTTTAACTGAGCTATCGGCCGCAATTGGTTTTACCGCCTCTTCCTTTACCACCGCATTCCCTTGCACCAGTTCTACCTGCATTTTACCATAGTCAAACAGTTTGGCAGTGGCCGTATCCTTTGTTACCGGCTTTACAGGTTCGGCTTGCGTTTCGGGTTTGGGGCGATATAAGGGCTGGGGTTCCGCCGCAGTGCTTTTCTTCATTTGCGGCGATTCCAGAATAACAGTAACCGTATCGGTGGTGGCGGGCTTTTTTTCCTCTTTGGTTGAACCCCAGGTTTCTTTCTTTATTTGTTCAGCCACCTGTTCTTTAGTTTGAGTGGGCGCCGGTGTGGTTTTACCTGAATCTTTTACCTCAGGTTCTTGTTTGGCTTCGTTTTTAACCACAGTGGCCGTATTATCAGGAAGCGGGGTAACAGCCGGTTGGGTTTGAACCGCAGGCTTTTTCTCGGCTTCCTTTTCTTCATTTATATATACCGTCACTACCCTGGCAGGGGTTTCACTACTGTCAACAAATACCATTTTGGTTTCCCCGTCTTTTGTTTGCTGCTGAATTTTAGCTACTCCGGCTACTGCAGGCTTCTCAGTTAAACCACGCTCTTTAGGATCATATTTTGTCACCAGGGAATCGGTTCCAACCAAAGAATCGCGAACCCCGCTAGCGGGGGCAGCCCCTTTTTTCATGGCCTGTTCTATAATATCCTGTACGCTGGTTACTGTAACTGACTGCACCGCTACTTTTTTAACAGTTGTATCGGCTGGCTTTGCATCAGTACCTGCCACGGCGGGCACCTTATCCCCTTCTTTCTTCACTATTGATGTATATAATACAGCAGAATCATTTACTACGGCTGCCATTAAAGTAGCGAAAGCATCATCCTTTTTGCGTTCGCCATACAACAGGTTGCTGCTGCCGGCATCTTTCATAGGCTTTATGGTTTCATCGGTTTGCAGATCGAGCAGGGCCCAACCTTTGGAATTTTTTACCAGTTGAAAACCATGGTCTTTATTCTGGAGCGGAATAGTAAACCGCTGCGGCTGAGTTGTTTGTTGTGGAAAACCAATTTCAAGATTGCAGGTTTTATCGGGCAGGCCTGCAATAACCAGGTGCCCTATAGGGGAGGAACTATATACCTTGTCATTCATCTGCACATAAAAAGGCTGCAGGTTTTCTGACTGCAAATACACATATAAAGACTGCTGCGCCAGCGCTGTTGTACACGAAGCCATACACAACCCTGTTACAAAAGCAAACAGTTTTATAAGTCGGTAAGGATTGCTCATAGTAGCAAATCTACTCATTTGCCTTTTTATGACAGCCACTTATACTTTTTTTTACAATTATTAACCAACTGCCTGCCTATATTTACACCTCTTAAATTCTAAAATTTCGATATGAGAAAGGTTTCACTAGTAATATTGGCCCTGGGAATACTGCCCCACCTATGGGCCCAGCAACAGGAAGAGCCAACCCCCGACACTTCGTGGAAAACGCAGTACCGGGAAAGTGCCCCCCGCATCAATGACCTGGTTCACACCAAACTGGATGTTACATTCGATTACAGCAAATCATACATGAATGGCAAGGCCTGGATAACCCTGGCCCCCCACTTCTACCCTACCGACAGCCTTACCCTCGACGCCAAAGGCATGGATATTCACAAGGTAGCCATCGTAAAAGGCGGTTCTACCCAAACCCTGAAATACCAGTACGACAGCTGGCAGTTAAATATCAACCTCGACAAAACTTATAAAGGCGGCGAACAATATACCATCTATATTGAATACACGGCCAAACCCAATGAAGTAAAAGTACAGGGCAGTGCAGCCATTACCGATGCCAAGGGCCTGTATTTTATTAACCCCAAGGGAGAAGAAAAGGATAAGCCTACTCAAATTTGGACGCAGGGCGAAACCGAAGCTACTTCTGTATGGTGCCCTACTATTGACAAGCCCGACCAGAAAACCACCAACGAGTTCATTATGACCGTTCCGGCCAAATATGTTACGCTCTCAAATGGTAAACTGGTTTCTTCTAAAACCAATGCCGATGGTACCCGTACCGACGACTGGAAAATGGAACTGCCGCACGCTCCTTACCTGTTCTTTATGGGCGTGGGTGAATACAGCGTTATAAAAGACAGCTACAAAGGCAAGGAAGTAAACTATTATGTGGAGAAAGAATACGCGCCCGTTGCCAAAAAGATCTTTGGTAACACGCCCGAAATGATGGGTTTTTATTCAAGAATACTGGGGGTTGAATTTCCCTGGGTGAAATATTCCCAGATCGTAGGCCGCGATTATGTGAGCGGCGCTATGGAAAACACTACGGCTACCCTTCACCAGGAAAGCGCTCAGCAGGATGCCCGCGAACTGGTTGATGGCAATGGTTGGGAAAGCACCATTGCACACGAACTGTTTCACCAATGGTTTGGCGATTATGTTACCTGCGAAAGCTGGAGCAACCTTACGCTGAACGAATCGTTCGCCAACTACAGCGAAACACTGTGGGATGAATATAAATATGGTAAAGACGCAGGCGACGCCCAAAACTTTGGCGACATGCAAGGCTATTTGCAAAGCCACAGCGAGAAAAAAGACCTGGTTCGTTTTTATTATAATGATAAAGAGGCCATGTTCGACGCTGTTAGCTATAACAAAGGCGGCCGTATTTTACACATGCTGCGCAGCTATGTAGGCGATAGCGCTTTCTTTAAAGCATTGAACGTATACCTTACCACCAATAAATTCAAATCGGCCGAAGCACACCAGCTGCGTCTGGCTTTTGAAGAAGTAACCGGTAAAGACCTGAACTGGTACTGGAACCAATGGTATTATGGCGCAGGCCATCCTCAGCTGAGCATTGAGTATGCATACGACGATGCCGCCAAAAAAGTAACTATTACCATTAAGCAAACACAGGCCGATAAAGCATTCATTTTGCCAATCGCCATCGACATTTACACCGGCGCTGAAAAAGTTCGCCATAATGTATGGGTAAAAGATAAAGAAGAAACCTTCTCTTTCCCTTACACCGCTCGCCCCGACCTGGTGAATGTGGATGCAAAGAAAACTTTGCTGACCGAGAAAAAAGACAACAAAACCCTGGAGAACTTCATTCACCAGTATAAATATGCCGGCACTTACCTCGATCGCCGCGAAGCGATTGATTTCGCCAGCAAGAGCCAGGACAATCCCAAAGCCGCCGAGTTGGTATTACTGGGCTTAAAAGATAAATACTTTGGCTTACGCGCTTTCGCTATCAGCAAACTGGATCTGAAAAATGAAACAGTAAAAACTGTAAA
>CBIMFG010000370.1:0-5334 GCA_966243125.1 uncultured Niastella sp. | reverse complement strand
ATGTGGAGCGATGGCCGCTGGAACAAACTAACCATGGCGCATGGTTGTTATTGGGGCAAATGTACCTTCTGCGATATCTCCCTCGATTATATCAAACTCTATGAGCCCATAGCCGCTTCGCTGCTGGCAGACCGCATGGAAGAAATGATGAAACAAACGGGCCAGAACGGATTTCACTTTGTAGATGAAGCTGCGCCGCCCGCTATGATGCGTGCGCTGGCACTGGAGATCATTCGCCGCAAATTAACGGTAACCTGGTGGGCCAATGTACGTTTTGAAAAAAGTTTTACCCGCGATCTTTGTCTGTTGCTGAAACGCTCCGGTTGTATTGCGGTTTCTGGCGGACTGGAAGTAGCCAGCGACCGCCTGCTGGAACTAATTCAAAAAGGCATTACAGTGGCACAGGTAGCGCAGGTAAACAAACACTTTACCGAGGCCGGCATTATGGTACATGCTTACCTGATGTATGGTTTTCCTACCCAAACCGAACAGGAAACCATAGACTCCCTCGAAATGGTACGACAGCTATTCGCCGCCGGTATCCTGCAATCGGCCTTCTGGCATTTGTTCACCATGACGGTGCACAGCCCCGTGGGTATGCAACCCGAAAAGTTCAAGGTTAAAAGAGAATCAGCCCTGGTGGGCAGCTTTGCCAACAACGATCTGGTGCACGTTGACGAAACAGGCGCCGAACATGAAGCATTTGCATTTGGCTTAAAGAAATCGCTGTTCAATTATATGCACGGCATTGGCCTTAATGAGCCGCTGCAAAAATGGTTCGAGTTTAAAGTACCTAAAACCAAAGTAGCTCCCGACTATATTCAAAAAGTACTGGAACAGGATCCCTATACAGCAGCTAAACCAACCAGCCGCATGGTATACCTGGGCAAACCACCGGCCATAGAACACTTTACCAAAAGCAAAAAGGGGAGTAGCTGGGAAATGACTTCCCTGACCTTTCACGACAAACGCGCCAAATTCAACATCAGCGTTGGCCGCGAACAGGGTATCTGGCTCGCCGGCATGTTGAACGCATTATCTATCACCAATCCTAAAACGCTCACCCTCCAGGAGGTAATGGACAGCTACCACGCCGCCGGGCTCGAAGACTTTGAATTGTTTTGGGATAACAAACCGGTAAATACTTTATACAAGGTGGGACTGTTGAGGCTATAATACCTTGTTACTCATTTTCTTCAGTATTCCTACAGCATCTCTTCAGAATTACTTCAGAATTGACTGAAACCCTATGTGTATACACTTATGTGAAAAGAAAAATATATCCTAAGTTATATATAATATTATCGACTTATGACGTTAATTTATATATTTGTCCTGTAACCATAGTACCCAAATGCCACAACGGCTTGAATAGTGAAAGCGATAAACGAGAAAAAGCCATAGGCATCCCGACCAAACAAGTTAGTCTAAACCATTCTCAATATATGTGATATCAGCCATCAAAGAACTGGCAATGATATCGCTTCGTCGTTCAGTTATCCTGTTATTGATAATGGATTTAGCACTATTTATACTAATCCGAATTTATGAAAAAAATTGTACTCATCCTATTGATGACCATCTGTGTTTATATGGGTTATACACAGATAATAACACCTACTGTACAGGGTAGATTTGGTATTGATGCAGATGCCCAGCATAACGTCTTTGTTGTTCCTGCAACTCCCTGTTCTGATTGTGACGACTGGTGGTATCCTCAGGTTGATAATGGCAATAACAGTTTGTTTGTTATTGATACCACAGGCGCAGCAGCTATGTCGGCCCGATATCTTGCAAATCCTGCTGCTTACAACAATATTCCCTTCTATCGCAAAATGTCGTATCCCGCGTTTTATCAAACAAACCAAAGAACGTTGATCGATGCGGTATTTGTTAGAGATTATCATGGTAATGATGAAACTACGTTTGTTTCCGGTTCTAACAAGAATGGCGATAGCCCCGCAGATTGGAACGGCGGAACGTCGAACAACCTCATCACAAAAAACGAAATTCTCGACACTTATCTTCACTTAAGACGGCAGGGTCCTAATTATAATCCATCAGACTCGCTGTGGTTGTATGGCGCCATTGCTATTGAAGGGGTTAATGGAGACCGCTTTTTCGATTTTGAGTTGTACCAGACTGATATCTTTTATACGCGTAGTACAGGTAAGTTTACCGGTTATGGCCCTGACGCGGGACATACTTCCTGGAAATTTGATGCAGCCGGAAATGTAATTCAGGCAGGTGATATGATCTTTGCAGCCAATTACAGCAGTTCTTCGCTTACTTCTATTGAAGCACGTATTTGGGTTGACGAGGCTACATTAACTACAACGCCGGCAAACTTTTCCTGGACGGGCCTTTTCGATGGCGGCGCCCAATATGGCTATGCGGGAATTGTACCAAAAAATGGAGATCCGTTTTATTTTGGAACGGAAAACAGCGGTAGCACCTGGGCCGGGCCTTTTATGTGTCCACGCGCCAATGGCGCAGTGGTTACCCAATATGCCAAGGGCCAGTTTATGGAATTTGGTATAAACCTTACCATCCTGGGCCTCGATCCCGTTAGTTTGATGGGAAAAACACCGTGCGGCATTCCATTTAGTAAAGTAGTGGTGAAAACAAGGTCGTCAACCTCATTCAATGCAGAATTAAAAGACTTTATTTCACCTTTTGATTTCTTTTTACCACCAGCCGTGGATGTGGCAACGAACATGCCTATATTCTGCGGATCCATTGGTGTTGCTGATATCTCAGTTATCGATCCATTTTCAACTTCGTTCTATACCTGGTCTACAGCAGATGGCAATATTGTAGCTAACCACGATGATACTTCTATAACTGTTAATCAGCCGGGTACTTATAAAGTCATTCAAACCTTATCATCTGGTTGCCCGGCCTATGCAGTTGACAGCGCCACTATCACTTACGATCCTACTTGCGTATTGCTCTCCACTAACAATAATAAACCGGTTACGCCACCAGCTCCCATAAAAAAGCTAGCGATAAAGGTGGCGCCAAACCCAGTAAAAAATACACTGTCTATACAAATTGCAGCTGAGGCCGATAAAGAGATGCAGGTATATATTTACGATCTTACCGGAAAACTGATGCGAACAACAAATACCCATGTGCCAAAAGGGTATTCAACGATCAAAATAAACGATCTTGATTCCTGGGCAACAGGCTTGTATACGATGAAGGTGGTATCGGGTACTGATGTTTTTGTGGAACGAATGCTTTTAACCAAATAGTTTATAAAAAGGGATGGGCACTGTCAACAGCACCATCCCTTTGACCTTTAAATCCATTAATCAGCTATGAGAAACGCATTGCACGTGCTTTGTTTTTGTTTCCTGTTATCTTTACATTATGTAGCACATGCGCAGGTGTCAGGCACCTACACCATCAACTCCACCCTGCCCACCAGCGGTACCAATTTCCACTCCTTTACCGAGGCCGTTGCTTATATGCAAAACGGATTGAATGGTTCCATTACATTTAATGTAGCAGCAGGAACCGGACCTTATACCGAGCAAATTCTCCTTGATAAAAAGATCGGTACAACTGCTACCAATACCCTCACGTTTAAGTGCAATGGCGTTACGCTCTCATTTACTTCAAACAATACCAACAGCCGGGCCGGGGTAAAACTGGATAGCATCAGTTATGTGACCTTTGATAACCTGCGCATTACCCCGCAGGCAGCCGGCTTATACGGTTATGGGTTCCATTTACTAAATAATTCAGACAACAATATTATCAGAAATTGCAGGCTCGTTATTCCATCGGGCCTAACGCCCGATAATTATGAAGGCATTGTAATAAATGGTAACCACGGCGCTGCAACCGCTACCGGAAACAGCAACTGTGATAACAACCTTATTCAAAACAATACCATTTCAGGGGGAAGAACCGGCGTTACGCTCAACAGCGGTACGGCCGCATTAATGCAGGACAATAAAATATTGAACAATATTATCTCCGATTCATACACCAGCTGTATACAGGTGAATAATAATGATGGCGCCGTAGTAGATGGGAACGATCTGCAGGGAGGCACGCACGCCACCACCAAAGTAATGGGCGTTTACCTGAACATATTTGACCAGAATGTAAAAATTATCAATAATAAAATTCACAATTTTCATATAAGCAATGCGATACCCGGTAGTTTTATTTATGGCATTTTAAATTCAGCACAAGGCGCTGCCGGTAAGGTAAATTTGTTTGCCAACAATCTTATTTACGACTTTAGCTCCAATGGCATCCAGTATGGCATAGCCTCCCGCTTTGCAACCACTTCGTATTTTAATATTTACAACAACACCATTTCACTCGACGATCAGGCTATCTATGGGCAGGAATGCGACGGGCTCTATTTTGAAGATGTAAGCAATGTGAATGTTTGGAACAATATCATATCTATTTCACGCGTCACCAGCGACTGGAATTATGCCGTAACACTGGAGAAAACGATGCCGCAGTTTTCCTGCAGCCGCAATGTATATTATGTAGCTGGTTCCGATTTTACCAATGCGGTTGGTTCGCTGGCCGGCCAGGACCTTAAATTTCTGGTTGACTGGCAAAAAGCTACGGGGCTTGATTATTCTTCCACCTACCAGGATCCCCAGTTCACCAATATAGCGGCATTCAATTTTATACCTACAGCCCAGCCCATTGACAATATGGCGCTGTTTGTAAATATAAATACTGATATTACCGGTGCTGCACGCAGTCCCCTTAACCCCGACCCGGGTTGCTATGAATTTATAACACCCGCTTGTCAAACTCCGGTTGTGCCTGGTGGTACTACCGTATTGCTCGACTCCGTCTTGTGTTACGGTCCGCAGATCTCACTGGGCTTGAAAAACAATTCGTGGGGAGTAGGGCAAACATATACGTGGCAAAGCGCTACTTCTGCAACCGGCACGTATACCAACATCAGCAGTGGGTTGGCGTATCCTTCGCTGGATCTTTTACCCGCTACTACCATGTACTACCGGGCTATGATAACCTGTTTGGGCAATACCATGTATTCGGCCCCGCTTAGGGTTATCGTAAATACCAAATTGCCTGCAGGTACCTATACCATCAATTCAACACAGCCCACCGGCGGTATTAACTTCCGTTCATTCAGCGATGCCGTACTGGCTATTCAATGTGGTATTACAGGGTCCGTTGTATTTAATGTAGCGCCTAATACCGGCCCTTATAATGAGCAGGTGATCTTACCCACTATCAATACTTCGGCAACACAAACACTTACCTTCAGAGGCAATGGCAATACGCTTAGCTATGCCGCCACCAACACCGACGAAAGCGGCCAGG
>CBIMFG010000369.1:0-5336 GCA_966243125.1 uncultured Niastella sp. | reverse complement strand
GCAGGAGGGCGTCTCGAAAGTAAGAGGCGCCCTTTTTTCTGAGGCATGCAACGAACCGCCAATAATTTGTTGTCAGGTCACTTAAACGCTACTGCCTTATGACTTGCAATTATTCATTTATTTTAACCGGTCTTATCCTGATAAATACATTATTTATATCCTGTAAAAAGGACGATATAAATTTTGAGAACGACTACGATAAAAGTTTTAGCGCATGGTCAAACTTCAAGAAAACCTCCGATAATTCTTACAAATATGAAGTAATGGGCGGCACCTGGATTGGCTATGGCTGGATGACAGTTATCACCATCACTGATGGAAAACCCACCCAACGTTATTTTAAATTAACACCTAACCCAGGCAGTTCAGTGAATATTCCTGCCGATCAACTTGAATGGACTGAAACCGCAACTGAATTAAATACGCACCCGCAATCGCCTGCTGCTGCCCCTGTAACGCTGGACGAAATTTATGACAAAGCGAAAAGAGAATGGCTCATCAAACGAGATAAAGTACATGTATATTTTGAAACAGAGAACAATGGAATGATCTCTTCGTGTGGTTATGTTAATGATGGTTGCCAGGATGATTGTTTTAATGGCATTAACATCTCCTCTATTGAACCGCTATAGAAGCCAGCAATAAGCCTACGCATAACAGATAATGGCTATTTGTTATAATTTAACAGATAGCCATTTTTTATTGTCTGTGTTTTTTTACATCTTGGGGTCAACAGCAACCCTTTTAGCCCTTATGATCAAAAAACCGATTGCCATCCTTGTACTCATACTGGCAGCTTGTAATGAGGCCGCCAATAAAAAACCGGTAACAAAAACTGCTTCCACCAAGCCGCATACCGATACCATTGCCATTGCGCCACCAACCGGCGCGCCAATTACGCCACTCCCCTTCGGTCCCGCAGGCGGTACCGCTACAACCTTTTATAAAAAAGATGCGTGGTTCTATTTCAGAGTTATGGGCAAAGGCGACACCAGTGAACGGTTTCATGAAACAAAATATACGCCTTCCTGGCCTTTACCACCAATTGTAAAATATACTCATGCGGCTGATGGTGGCCGGGATTCATGTTATAATGGCGAACGGCTAACCTCAGTTGACAGCCTTTTTTCAATTACAAAATACAGAGTACGGCTACCTGACCATAAGGGTTTTGAAGTGTATTATATGACGGGTGATGCAAAAATTGACCCCGTTTTTCCACCGCATTGTGAAACCTGTGAAATGAATTACGGGTTGTATGGCTATTTGATCTTTTATGAAAGAGCTACTCAAACCGCGCATTTATTACCTGCCTACTATAGTTATTATATAGATTCGCAACATACCCGCATGTTTTATATTGATAGCAACTACCGCATCTTTCTGTACGATGAACAAATGACAGATGGAGATAATGGTGATCCGTCTATTACAGGTGGACCGGTAGACGAAGTAACCATCAACAGCAAAGGTGAATTCACTATAAAGAAAGCAAAAGGTTAATGATGAAAAAACTGATTTGGATCCTTATACTTGGTGTTGCGTGTAAACAGGCAGCTCTTGCACAACAACGGACTCCACGAATTACGCCCCTGCCCTTTGGCCCGGCAGAAAGTTCTGCCAAAACCTTTTGTAAAGATTCCTGGTTTTATTATAATTTAATTGGAAAAGGCTATAAGCTGTATGAAGGCTTTAAACAATATACGCCTACGTATTCATTGCCACCCATTGCAAAGTATCAGTTTTTAAATCCTACTCCCGACTATCGGGGTAACCATTGCCACGACAGCACGTATGTTGATAGCCTGATTAAAATTACAAAATACCGAGTACGACTGCCCGACCGCGACGGGTACCAGGTATATTATATGACTGGTTATACCGGCCAGGATAGCCTGTTTGCCAATACTGATAATTATAATTGTAGATCTTTTAATTACAGTCTGTATGGGTTTTTGATCTTTTATGAAAGCACCCAACAGCTCGCCCGCTTATTGCCTGTTTACTACAACTATTTTGGCGACGAGTCGGTTCAGGTACGGCAATTCTATATAGATGCCAATTATCGCATTCTGCTTTGTGATAAATCGTTTGGAGAAGGTGACCCTGATGGCGGTGACCCGGTTAGCAGGGATATAGGCCCGGTATACGAAGTGAAAATTAACAGGAACGGGAAGCTTACTATAAAATAGCAGCATATTTCTTAATTTTGAAAGGAATATGATCACCGAATTTGAAGCATATTTGCGTTCCCACATTACCCTGAAGGATGCAGCCATTGAACAGATTGTTTCGGCTGCAAAGTCCTTATCGCTGCAGCGCAATGAGGCGTTGTTGCAACAAGGCCAGGTATGCCGGCATAAAACATTTGTTGTAAAAGGGCTGTTGCGCGTGTATGGTATTGGTTCCGGTGGCAGTGAGCATATTTTACATTTTGCTCCTGAAAACAACTGGGCGCTGGAAGCAGAAAGTTATCACCTGCATACGCCTTCTCAATTTACCATTGCTGCCATTGAACGAACCGATGTATTGCAGTGGACAAAAACTGATTTTGATCGCTTGTTACAAGAGATCCCCGAACTGAATGAAATGTCGGAACAGTTGGTTAAACAAAACAATTTCAGCAACCGGCAGCGCATTTTCACTTCTTTAAGTTTAACGCCGGAAGAAAAGTATGAAGATTTTGTTAGCACCTTTTCCGACTTGTTAGCCAGACTTCCCTTACACATGATAGCTGCTTATTTAGGCATTTCACTGAAAACACTCACCCGCATTCGCCACGCACAGGTACGCCGTTAAATCAAATTATGGTCAAATGACCACATTTTCGCAAATGCGTTGACCCAATTTTGTATTCATAAAATTAAGTCAATCATTTATGCGAGTATTTGTTACAGGAGCTTCCGGCTTTGTAGGCTCCGCTATTGTTAAAGAGTTGTTGCAGGCAGGCCACCAGGTGCTGGGACTGGTACGGTCAAACAGTGGCGCCGAAGTGGTGAAGCAGGCTGGCGCAGAACCTTATCCTGGCGATATCAATGACCTGGAAAGCATTCCAACTGTTGCTGCCAATTGCGATGCGGTTATTCACACGGCTTTCAATCATGATTTTAGCCGTTTCAAAGACAATTGCGAAGACGACCGTAAGGTGATCATGGCATTGGGAGCGGCGTTGGCTGGCACCAATAAACCGTTGGTGATCACCTCCGGTATCGGTCTGTTGAACTATGGCCGCCTGGTTACAGAAAACGACAAACCTGTTAGCTCAAATGCCAGTCCGCGCGTGGCTACTGAAGAAGCGGCTAATGCAGTGAATGAACAGGGCGTAAATGCGTACATTGTAAGATTGCCACCAACCGTACATGCAGCTGGTGACCGCGGTTTTGTTCCTTTTGTTATTGGCATTGCCAAAGAAAAAGGTGCGGCTGCGTATATTGGGGAAGGCAATAATCACTGGCCGGCTGTTCATCGGTTAGATGCGGCTGTTGTATACCGGCTGATCGTTGAAAAGCAACCGGCGCAAAAAGTATATCATGCAGTGGCCGAGGAAGGCATTCCCTTCAAACAAATTGCTGCTACCATCGCAGACAATTTACAGCTTCCGGTGGTTAGTAAAGATGGTGCAGATGCCGAAGCGCATTTTGGCTGGTTCAAACATTTTATAGCTATTGATTGTCCGGCTTCCAGTGCACAAACCCGTACAACGTTGGGTTGGGCCCCGGTTCATCCAGGATTGCTGGAAGAGTTGGTGCCTGGGATTTATTTTTAGGGTGATGGCACGGAATTCACCAGGCTATTCCGGAGAACCGATACCAAATTCCTGATAACAACAGTTGTTTACCGGATAAACGATCTTTTTATCCGGTAAACAATACTTTTTTTCAGGATATAGGGTATTAAATTCCGGTATGTGCTATCCTATTTCCTGATATACAGCATTGTTTTCCGGAAATATAAGGTTGTATTCCGGATTTTTATGGTTATAATCCTTTTATAGATATTGATAATGGTCAATTTCAAGTTAGAAATCCGGTAATTCCTTTACATTTATAACCGGTTCCAGGCGTTCTGATCTATTAGTAGCAAGCATCTCATCAAATAATTGAAATTTTAGATCATGAACCGGATTACTACCAGGTACAAGAATCGCCAGGGTGAAATAGCTACCATAAGCCAGCGCGTAATAGAGAATATGGAAAACAATGAGGCGTTCCCCGATCCGCCTGCAGCGCTGTTAAAACTAAAAAAAGCATTACCCGAATTTCAACAGGCACTGGCTGATGCCCAGGGCGGCGACAAGCGTTTAATGTCCATTAAAAACGACAAAAAAGCAATAATGCTTAATCTGTTGCAGGAGCTGGTTGAGTATGTAACGATAACTTGTAAAGGGAACCGCACCTTAATGCTAAGCAGTGGTTTTGATGTAAATGAGGAAAACGGTACCGGGAGTAAACAACCGCCTTCCATTGAAAAGTTGGATGTAGAACTGGGACCACCCGGTGAGGCTATTACCCGTATTAAAAATGTAACCGGAGCCATTGCGTTTGTGCATCAATTTACCACTGAGCCGCCAGACCTGCATACGCTCTGGTTTGGCGAAGGGAGTTCCCTGGGCAGCTATACCTTCAAAGGGCTACATTCCGACAAACGATATTGGTTTCGGGTGGTGGCCATCGGCTACTATGGATTGAGGGGGTACTCTCCTATTGTTACAAGGGTTATTCAATGAATGGACTTAAAAAGTCAGCAATTTAGCCTGTTCAGGAAAAATAAGCTTAACGTGTAAAGGATTGTATGCTTTTAATTGAGTCCGGATAATTTGTTCCCTGTTTCCGCCTGGTTTTATGTGCGTGATCACTACAGGAAAATTATGTAAAGCTTCCGCACCGGATAGCGCCGCCAGGTCCTGCAATTCCGATTGTAACCAATGCGGCGTAAGATGTCCGAACAATTGTTTATCGGGTTGTTCATTAGAAAACGAAACTTCAATAAACAACGCTTTTAGTTTTTTAGATTTTAACAACGGCGCCACCTGTTGCCATAATTGATGCATTTTATCGGAGTGTTCTACCGAATCGGCGCCGGTATCACCGAGATACAATAAATAGGCTTCTTTATTTCGAACCAGAAACGCTGTACTTTGGTATGGATTGGAATGACTGAGCGCATAAGCTGTTACCTGCATCTCTGTATTTTGCAGCGGCGTTTCTGCGCCAGGTGTTAGTACGCTGTAATGATATTTACCCAACGCAGGCTTATCGCCTTCATTGGCGAAGTTGGCCCAGCTCTTCCAGGTAAAGTATTTATCCTTTAATACATCGAGGGTAAAATCGAGCCCG
>CBIMFG010000368.1:0-5369 GCA_966243125.1 uncultured Niastella sp. | reverse complement strand
GGAATCTTCATTATCAGGCAGGTCCCACATGGGTCCATGACCGCCAGGATAAAACACCGTGTCAAAATCTTTTTCGTTGACCTCACTTATTTTTTTGGTATTGCTGAGGCGTTTTATTGTTTCGGGATCGTTAAAATACCGAATGGTTGCCTCTGTTCTGTTTTCAGGTTCATTACTCTTGGGATCAATAGGCGCCTGACCGCCTTTGGGGGAAGCAATAGTGATGTCTTTGCCGCTGTCGAGGAAGTAATAATATGGGGCTGCAAATTCTTCAATCCAAATGCCTGTCTTTTTGCCGGTGTTGCCCAACTCGCTGTGGCTCGTAACCACAAATAGTACTTTATTAAGTTCCATTTTCTATGTTTTAAATGGTGAAAGATCTATTTGTTATTCCGCGGGTGTGAGATTAAAATAACGAGCTGGAGGTGAATTGCGTGGGATACAGATTATGCAGGGACGACAAAAGTAGGTAATTCCCCGGACAGTTATCGCTGGAGCCGGTTAAAATGGCAAACGGATTTTGCGGTCCTCCGCCTTAACAAATTTCTAACACTTACTTTTTATGCACTTTTCCCGGTAGTCCATCTTATTGCCAACCCAGTTAAACCAAAACGGTATGGCAAACTCCCGGGTAACTACTTTACGAAAATCGGTACACGTCTTTTTCCGGATGTTGTTCTGGATACCGGTTACTGCATTCAGCTTGCTGTTGGTATACAACACGCTTCCTTATTTTTCATTCAGTAAGGGGTTTAGTTTTATTCAGGAAAGAAGTATGCTTTTCAAGGGCAGTTTATACAACGCCTGTTTTTACCTCCACATTTTTGCCGGAGTGGTTTGTATTTCCACTTCGTTAATTCAATTCTCAAGATATCTTTTAAAAAAGACAAAAGCCATCCATCGCTGGTCGGGCAGGTTGTACGTATTTGTCGTATTGTTCCTTGGTGCGCCTACCGGTTTTTATATGTCATTCTTTGCCAAAGGAAGTTTTTGGGAACGGGTGTTGTTTATGTTCATGGCCGTGTGGTGGTTCATTACAACGTATTACGGATTAAGTACTATTCTTAAAAAGAATGTGCTCGCACATAAAATATGGATGGTGCGTAGTTATTCAATGGCTATGACGGCGGTAACCTTTCGCATTTATCACATCGTATTTTTTATGCTCGATTGGGGGCATCTGGAGAACTATGAATTATCACTTTGGATCAGTGTGATCGGTAATATGTTGTTTGCTGAGTTTATCATTTTCCGGCAAAGCCGGAAATACCTGCGCTCATTTACAGTTTAAAACTTAAACACCATAAATATGAAATCGCTATTATTCATCGGCGCCACCTTAATGGCCGGCGCAGGCATCTATGGGTTTGTTGATTTTAAGAAAAAAGAACAGAGTACGGCGTTTAAATCCCTGTACAAAGAAGAAAAGCCGATAGTTCAACAACCCGCCCCTGAAGTGATTACTTCGCCAGTTCCTACTGTTGCTGTTGAGAAAAAAGAACCTGTAGCAGAAAGTAAAAAAGCAACAAACAAAGGCAAACAAAAATCAGTAAAATACCTGCCAAAGAATTTTAGCCGGGCTATACCGGAGGCAGAGATAGAGCTCATTGAAGAAGACGTAGTACCAGCGCCACCGGTTAAGGAGTTATAATAAATAGGGATAGTGGTCTGTTAGCGTATTAAATGCCGGCTGTTAAATGAAATTATTTTGATCTCCGGTAAATTATGAATAATATAAGCGGCCAGGTTAAACCAGCTTCTGCATTCATTGAGCACGTAGCCATCGGAATAGATGGATTGGCTGCATGCAAACCAAATAACGAAAGCAGGGGCGATACGCGGTTGATCTCTGTTAACACTTCAAAAATAAGCGAGCAATTGATAGAATTTCTCTTAATAAATGCAATCAATTTTTTTTATAATCTATTTTAAGGTGCTGTTGCTTTTTTTACCAATGCTGGAAAATTACATCTGATGCTGTAAAGCAGGAAGAGACGAATAACTCATAACTTTGTAAAAGAAACCGATCACCATGGCCAACCCAGCTACGGATACTACATCTATTTCCAGGAAACAGCGAATGATTTCCTGGCTAAAAAGGCTTGGCTTTTGGGGAGTTCTCTTCTTTTTGGTAAAAGGCCTCATTTGGCTGGCCGTGTTTTATTTTATTGCTAAAAAGTAGTTGGTTTTGTTTATTCAAACTTTATTCTGAAGAGGAATAATTTGGCTGGAATGCTGCTTAAATAACTGTCGGTGTAGAATATTTCAAACGTATTGCCTCCGTGCTTCTTTTTATATTCCAGCAGGTCTTTTAAAGCAAATGAAACCGGGTTTCCTGTTCCTTTCCCTTTGCTGACCAATATGACATGGTGTTTCTCGTCTACAACAGTCAGATTCGTAACCAGGTCTGAGCCGGGTGTGTCCCTATAATAACGTACAGTTATTATATCTCCATTTTTAACCTTGTTGATTTTAATCGAAATATCATGAGTGTTATACGAATTGAACTCTGCAATTTTTATCTTGTTATAGTAAACATGCCAGTAATCAATAGTGTCGCCCTTTGTATTTTGAGTGATGCCGATAATGGCAAGGAACAGGAGTAGAAATATTTTCATATTATTGATTGGAAAGCGTTTTTACATCCTCCAGGTAACGTGCTGCATGTTGTAGAAACCCTTCTGGTTTGTTTAAGGGCTTGCCTTCTTCCTGTTTGTTAAACAAAACACCATTGTAAAAATAGTAACGATTGCGTCGCACGGTTGAGTCGTTTTTACTGTCATAGAATTCTGTTTTTACAAGTATCAAATTATCATTGTAGAAATAATAGCTTGCAAAATTACTCGTATACAATGACTCCCCATGATCAACCTTTACCAATTGATTATTAGCAGGCATAGCAAAATACGTGTCAGAAAAACCACCCCTGGGTTTCTTCTTACCCTTAACGCGAAATTGTCCATCAGCAACAGCGGTGCGCAGATCTTTTGTTGTATCGATAACCGCAGCCAGGCTGTCTATTTGATGGGTAGAAAGCGGGTTGTTTTGTGCAACTGCCCAGTTGGCTAATAGCAGGAAAAGTATTGTTTGAAGTTGCTTCATAGATCAATATATTCAATGGTAATCACATCATCAAAACTCCGCACTTCTTTATGTTGCGTGTGGCCGGCAATGTCTTTGGGGAGTTCTATAACAATGGTTGAATTGTTTTTCCAGTATGCTTTTATTGCAGGATGAATGCCATTGGCACCAAAGATGCCGCCACTGGCTGTGGGGAATATGATGGTTACAAAGGTGGAGGCGCTTTTGCCATCGCTCCACTGTGTTAGCCGCAACCGGCGGTTTCCATCTGGTGAAATGGCTTCTTCCTCTACAAAGTGTTTGGGTTTTCCACCTGAGAAATGCCTGAGATGTTCAACCACCACTCCGTCTTTTTCATTAGTGCGGGTAACTTCAGTATAGCCGGTTTTCTTTCGGCTGTTGGCTTTATGATAGTTCCAGCTAAGATCCTGTAATTGGGCAATCAGTGCTGGGTCTGCTGAGGTTTGTTGATAGTAATGAAGTAAAATTCCAACGTCTTTATCCTCTTTATCGGTTCTCACTTCCTGTTGTGCAATTATTGCATCAACACGTTTGCGCAGGTCTTCAAGATTATCAATCTCGTAACCGGTTTTTTCTTTTATGTACGCTGCGAATGTCAGATCGGCCCTGTGTTGCAATCCCTGGGTTAATCTTGCCAGTTGTTGTTGAAGTCTGCCGAGCTGGTGTTGTTGGGAATATTTTCCTGCCTGCCGTTTCTGTTGCTCGTAATATTCAGCGACAGTATCTTTTTGATCCAAAACAATGCTGCCGGCGTTTTTAGCCAGTAAGTAGTCAAGCGTTGCCTGCAAAATATTGTGATGCCGTTGCAGGGCTGCTTGTTTTTGTTCAGGTGATAATTTTGTCATCTCTCAACGATTTTTTTTGTGCTTCGTTTTTATTAAAAATGCAAAAGTACCACTGCTGTTAATGCCAATATCAAATTGTTGCAGGGTATCGAGTAGAGTGATGGAGAGCGTTCCTTTGTCTGCATTCGTTGGTTGGGGTTTGGCACTACAAGATAATGTTCTTCCGGGTGTGAGATTACTAAAAAATGGTGAAAGTTGAAAGCGGGTTTACAGGAATATGAAACATTTATTAAATGTATATGGCTGTTATACAGCAACGGATCGTTTCCGTGCTGCAACAGGTCATATCCGCCTTGCAACAGAGCGTTGCAGGGCTGCAACGGATCGTTTCTTCCTGTTATTTAATCGTTGCAGGCTGATATCTCATCATTGCAGGCTGATATTTCATCATTGCTGCCTGTTATGTTATCGTTGCAGCCAGTTATTATATCATTGCAGCCTGGCATTACATCATATCAGGGCTGCAACGATCCAAAGTCAGGCTGCAACGATCCGAAGTCAGACAGAAATGGTCCATATCAGGCTAACAATGGTCCATAACAAGGTTGAAACGATAAGCATTCAGCTGTTTCGATCTCATATCAGGCTGTAACATCATCATAACAGACTGTTACGATATCATTTCAGCCTGTTATGATCAAAAGTCAGGCTGCAACATCCCAACGTCAGGCAACAATGATCCATTTCCGGGTAGAAACGATTCCTGGCAACAAAATAATGGTCAGGAGTACAGTTGCATTGATCCGGATCAAGATAGCAATGCTTCATTTCCAGTTGACAATAAATTTTGCCGGATCAAATTAGTTTTTGTAATTATTTTTGAGTTATTTTATCACCTGAACCAAAACGTATTGCAGTCCGTAGTTTTACATAACGAAGGTTTATTGGTTAAGGAAATGCAGCAGGGGAGTGAGGTGGCGTTCACCACGCTCTATAACCATTATGGTCCCCGCTTGTACCTGAACATCCTTCGCATGGTTAAAGATGAAGGCCAGGCCGGTGAAATTGTTCAGGAACTTTTTACCCGCGTATGGCAAAAGCGCACCAGTAAAGGCATTGGTGAAAATTTTGAAGGATACATTTACCGCATCGCGCAAAATCTGGTGTTCGATTTTTTCCGGAAACTGAAACGTGATCATTTGCTGCTGAAAAATTTTCGGGCACTGGCTGAAGAAAACTACGAGTATATTGAAGAAAGCCTGCAGTTGAAACAACATTCCCACTTTTTACAAAAGGCTGTTGAACAGCTTCCTCCTCAACAAAAAAAGGTATACGAGCTCATCAAACTAAATGGCTGCACCTATAAAAAAACGGCTGAGATCATGGGCATTTCCCCGCTCACAGTAAAAGAATACCTGGTTGCCGTTAATAAATTCATTCGAAATTATATACTTACCCATACCGATGCCGCGGTGTTCGTCT
>CBIMFG010000367.1:0-5414 GCA_966243125.1 uncultured Niastella sp. | reverse complement strand
GTTGACCTGAAACGTGTATTGAAAGGATTGTCTTTTCATGGGCAAATGAGCATCGACTATTCGAATACCTATAATGAATCTGTAAACAATACGTACGCGATCTACGTGCCCACCTGGAGCAGTCCTGTAGCCGGTGACACCATTACGCAACTGTCTATGTTCAATAAAGACAGCAAAACAGGTACGCAAAACCTGAGTAACACCTGGAGCGATCAACTGATCTATTTCAATGTGCACATCTACTATGTGAATACCTTTAAGCAGAAACATAACCTGAGTGTTATCATGATGGCAGATGGAATGCGGCGCAGGCAAACCGGCGACTTTCAGTACCGCACCAACGCCAATACAGGATTGCAAATAGCCTACAATTATGACCATAAGTATTATGTTGATTTCACTGGGGCAGTGGTAAACTCCACCAAATTACCGGTTGGCAAACGCGTAGCTTTTTCACCCACTGCCAGCGTGGGCTGGGTGTTGAGCGAAGAAGGATTTTTGAAAGGCTCCGGTGTGGTAGACAGGTTGAAATTATCCGCAGCAGGCGGTATAGTAAATACCGATCTGGATTTTGGCGTTAACAGTTACTATTTGTACAACGCGGTGTATGCGCCTACTGCTTATTTTTCCTGGGCCGATGGTACGTTTACCAGCCGCACCACCACCATCTCAAGAGGCGAGAACCTTAACCTCACCTATGCCAAAAGAAAAGAAGTGAACGTAAGCATTGAAGGCTCCCTGTTCAAAAACAAGCTCGACTTCCTGGCCAGTTTGTTCTATATTAAAAAAGATGGCATGCCGGTGCAGAACTACAGCCTGTATCCCGGTTACTTTTTTACAGTTTTTCCGGAAACATCTTTTGTGCCCTATGCCAACTTCTCCGCAAACCGTTACCAGGGGCTCGACTTTCAATTGAACTTTCATCAAAAGGCAGGAGCGGTTAACCTCACTATCGGCGCTGCCGGTACTTATGTTACTACCAAAGCCCTTAAACGCGATGAGCTGTTTACAGATGCCTATCGCAACCGCGCAGGTAAACCGGTTGATGCCATCTTTGGCCTGCAAAGCCAGGGATTGTTTGCCAGCCAGAACGAAATAGATAATCATCAAACGCAAAGGTTCGGAACGGTAAAACCTGGTGATCTCAGGTATACAGATCAGAATGGTGATGGCGTGATAGATGAGCGCGATGAAGTGATGATCGGCCGCTGGGGCAGTCCCTTTACAGGCGGTATCAACATCACGGCGCAATGGAAAAACCTTACGTTGTTTGTATTAGGCACCGGGTCCTTCGGCGGAACAGGCATGAGAAGCGGCGATTATTATTGGGTAACCGGCGCCGTTAAATACTCGGAGGTGGTTCGCAACAGCTGGACGGAAAATACACAGCAGACAGCCACTTATCCGCGCCTGACCACGCTGGGCAGCGGCAACAATTTCCGGAACTCCGATTTCTGGACCTACAGCACCGACCGCATCAATATTTCAAAAGTTCAGTTAACCTGGTCATTCCCGAAGAAGATCCTGAAGAACTCCTTTGTAAGAGGACTAAACCTGTACGTTAGTGGCAGCGATCTGCTCACCATTGCAAAGAACAGGGCTATTATGGAACTGAATATCGGTTCCCTGCCACAAACACGCTTTTACAATTTTGGGGTTAAAGGGGAATTCTAAGGTTAATATCGAAATAATTAATTTATATGAAAGCATATTTAATTTACATAGTTGCTTTGTGCCTGGTTGCCGGCAGTTGCAAAAAAATACTATCGCCCGCCGATGAAAATAACCGGGGACTAAGCGATGTATATAATGACGCTGCTTTTGCAGAAGGGCTTTTGCTGAATGGCTATGTGCGGCTGCCCCTGGGTAACTATTCGTTCAACGATGTAGCTACTGATGATGCAGTGTCGAACAATCCGAACAACAATTTCCGGTTAATGGCTACTGGCAACTGGTCATCTATAAACAATCCCATGGACCAGTGGACGGGCGCTTTTGCCGCCATCCAGTACCTCAACTCCATACTGGCCGAAGCAGACAAAGTAACCTGGGCAACCTCAGGGCAATACACCAATGAGATGTTCAACGACCGGGTAAAGGGAGAAGCGTACGGGCTGCGGGCCTTGTTTATGTATTATCTGTTACAGGCGCATGGCGGATGGTCAACAGACGGCAAACTGCTGGGGGTACCCATTTTCTCCACCCCGCTCGATAGTAAATCCAACTTCAGGGTGCCGCGCAATACATTCGATGAATGCGTGCAGCAGATCTATAAAGACCTTGATTTGGCGGAAACTTTTCTGCCGCTCGATTTCGTGAATATTGCCGGCGCTGCTAACATCCCGGCAAAATATGCAGGCAAAACTACCCTGGCCGATTACAACCGCGTATTTGGCGCGTATAATGCGCAACGTTTAACCGCCCGCATTGTAAAAGGCATTCGGGCCAAAGTGTCTTTACTGGCTGCCAGTCCGGCCTTTAACCAGGCAGCAACCGTACCCTGGGCAAAGGCGGCAGACGATGCAGCTGCAGTGCTTGACCTCAATGGTGGTATTGCAGGCATGGCCGGTAACGGGGTGTACTGGTATGCCAGCCGCAATTCAGGCGAGATCAATGGCATGGCAGCAGGCAACAATCCAAAGGAAGTGCTGTGGCGCGGGAATGTAAGCGATGGCAATAACCTGGAAAGAGACAATTATCCGCCAACGTTATATGGAAATGGACGCGTAAACCCAACCCAAAACCTGGTTGATGCATTTCCTATGTTGAATGGTTTCCCTATTACAAATGCAGGTAGCGGTTATGATGCTAATAATCCTTATAACAACCGCGATCCGCGGCTGGCGCTTTATGTGGTAGTGAATGGAAGTAAAATGGGCCCGGCCGCATCTGTTATCAATACCACGATCGGCGCCCCGAATGATGGATTGAATGCCATTTCCACTTCAACCCGTACAGGATTTTATTTACGCAAGTTGTTGCGTGAAGATGTAAACCTGAACCCGGCAAGTACCAACACGCAGCGGCATTATGTTCCCTATATCCGGTATACGGAATTGTACCTGTCATATGCCGAAGCTGCCAATGAAGCCTGGGGGCCCGATGGGAAAGGAACCCATGCCTATTCGGCCCGCGATGTTATTGCCGCCATCCGCAAAAGAGCCGGCATTACCCAGCCCGACAATTACCTGGCTTCCATCACCAGTAAGGAAGACATGAGAATGCTGATCCGCAATGAGCGGCGCCTGGAACTTTGTTTTGAAGGCTTCCGGTTCTGGGACCTTCGGCGATGGAAAGAAAATCTTACGGAACCAGCCAAAGGGGTTAGCATCAATAATAACGCCTATACCATCAGCGCCATTGAAAACCGCCAGTATGCAGATTATATGTTTTACGGCCCCGTGCCTTATAACGATGTATTGAAGGAAGACCTGATACAAAACAAGGGATGGTAAAGCCTGTTTTAAAACCATAAAGCAAAAACAATGAAGAAAATAATATTGCTGTTAGGTGTTGTTGGGGTGATCTGTTATTCCTGTTCGAATAAAGATTCCGTGTTCCCCGATTATAAATACACAACTGTTTATTTCCCTTATCAGTCACCGGTAAAAACCCTGGTGTTGGGGGAAGATATATATGATAATTCACTCGATAACGACCATAAATGCCTGATCATGGCTGGCATGGGTGGCGTGTATGAGAACAAAAAGGATATTACGTTGAACGTAGTGGTTGATACAGCGCTTACCCGGCAGCTTAAGTTCGAATCGGCCACGGGCGATGCTGTAATGGCCATGCCTGATAATTATTACACGTTTCCGGGAAGCAAAGAACAAAACATCGTAATCCCCTCCGGCAAAATGATGGGCGGCATTGAAGTGCAATTAACGGATGCATTCTTTCAGGACCCGCGTGCTATCAAAAACACCTTTGTTATTCCCTTACGGATAACCGGTGTACAAAATGCAGATTCGGTACTCAGCGGTAAAAGCGACTATAAAAATCCCGACAGGCGCAAACCCGGCGACTGGATCACGGCGCCGAAAGATTATATCCTCTATGCCGTGAAGTACATCAATCCTTACCACGGTGCTTATTTGCGCCGGGGCGTAGATAACGTAAAAGGCGCCGGCGGTAACACGGCGCTCGATACCACCGTAGTGTACCATGCCCAGTATGTAGAAAAAGATGAGGTAGTGAATATGGTAACCACTTCCATGAATGAAGTGTCGCTTTCGCTGAATGCAAAGAACCGTGGCAGTGGCGACACGCCATTCAAACTGCTGCTGCGTTTCGATGATCAGGGTAAATGTACGATCACAAACCCTGCGGCGGCGCCGTATACCATTACGGGATCGGGAGCGCTGGTAAAGAAAGGGGATATGTGGGGCAACGAAAAAAGAGATGTATTGTACCTGCAGTACCAGGCCGGTTTTGCGGCCACCACCCATGTTTTTAAAGACACTATTGTGTTGCGCGACCGCGGTATTAAAATGGAAACCTTCAATCCTTATATAGTTAACTGATAAAACTTAATCTGTAAAAAATTAAACCATCCGTACGGAACATGAATCGATATTATCAACGGATTGCTGTATTGGTAAGTGTACTATTGTTGCATACAATTGATATACACGCCCAGAACAGCACAAAAGATGCTGATGCTTATTACAACGAGGTAAAAACCTATGTAAACCCGGTATTGCCCGGCGATCATCCCGATCCTACCTTGTTGAAAGTAGGCGACGATTTTTACCATTGTGGATCCAGTTTTCATTTTACACCCTATCTGCCGGTGTATCATTCCAAAGACCTGGTTCACTGGGAGGCCATCAGCCGCATCGTGTATCCATCGATGGCAGGTATGGTGTCCGACAAACCTTCTGCCGGCATCTGGCAGGGCGCCATTACGTATTTTTATGGTTCTTACTGGATCTATTTTTCTGCCAATGGCCAATGGTTTTGCAAAGCCAGTTCACCCGCCGGGCCCTGGTCGGCGCCGGTGGCAGTTAAAACAAATGCGGTAACTGGTCCACTCGGGTACGACAATTCCATCTTTGTAGACGATGATGGAAAGCCCTATATGCTGATCAAGAACGGGCAGAAGACCAACCGTATTCAGGCACTGGGCAAAGACGGGCAGTTGACAGACACAGTGATCAATCTCGACTGGATAAATGCCGGTTTGCAATACAGCTGGGCTGAAGGACCGGTAATGTGCAAACGAAACGGTTACTATTTTTATTTTCCGGCCGGGGATGTATCGGGCGGGCAGTATGTGCTGCGGGGTACTGCTTTAACGGCAGATTCAACCAAATGGGAACGGCTGGGAAAGTTTTTTAAACCCATCACGGATCCACATACCGGCTTTAGAAGTCCCAATCATATTGCCGCGCCGGTACAACTGGCCGATG
>CBIMFG010000366.1:0-5424 GCA_966243125.1 uncultured Niastella sp. | reverse complement strand
CCGGCAGCATTGATCTTAACATCAAACTTATCTAAAGATTGAGTTGCTTTTAAAGGCAGCTCCACCTGATTTTGCAGGTATACCAGTGAAAAATATTCTTTGTAGTCTTTATCGTTAACAGTGATTTTACCTGTACCGCGTGACAACCAAACTCGTGTCACAGCTTCTTTACGACGACCTACGGCATTTTTTTGCTTTTCCATGTATTAAAAACAATTAGAAAGTTAAAGATTGAGGTTTTTGTGCAGCATGCTCGTGTTGGTCGCCGGCATACACAAACAATTTCTTGTACATTTTGCGGCCAAGGCGATTCTTAGGCAACATACCTTTTACAGCTCTTTCTACTACTACTTCCGGACGACGGCGCAGCAGTTCGCGGGCTGTTTCAGCTTTTTGACCACCGGGGTAACCTGAGAAGGTCAGGTATTCTTTTTCTTCAGTTTTGTTACCGGTGAATTTTACTTTCTCGGCATTGATAACAATGATGTAGTCTCCGCAATCAACATGTGGCGTATAGTACGGCTTATTCTTACCACGAAGAATAGCTGCAATTTTCGCGCACATGCGTCCCACGGTTTGATTGGTACCGTCTACAACATACCAGTTGCGTTTTACGGTAGCCGCATTCGCATGTTGGGTAGTGAAATGTAGTTTACTCATTTTTGAAAAATTGTTGGCTGAAACTGCTTCAGCCGGTTAAGAAATAAACAGCAACGCCATCCCGCTTGCTGTTTCCGCTTTTAATCAGGTAACTAAAAACGGGTCGCAAAGATAGACCCTTCCACCGGGTACAACAAGAAAAAAGAGGACTATTTTTTTATCGCAGCTTTGCAACTAATTGATTTTCAATAAATATTTTGACATATTATTTTCATTACTGCTTAAAAACCGCATCTGTTACGGGTTTCCGGTTTCCATATTTCGGGTTTTTAGTGCCCATAGCTGGTTCTGAGTTTATAGTTCCAGGTTCAGAGTTCTAGTTCTTTGTTCTGAGTTCTATGTTCTGAGTTCTTTGTTCTGAGTTATGGGTTCTTTGTTTTGAGTTCTATGTTCTTTGTTATGGGTTCTTTGTTCTGAGTTCTGAGTTCTAGGTTCTTCGGCACGGTTTCCGCGCAGAAGTGTATTGCTTGTAGCTTGCAGCTTGAGGCTTATAGCTGAAGCTTTCCTGTTCATCAAAAAAATTACTACCCATGCAACAGGCCGTTACAAAACAGGGTCAAGCTTCAAAACGACCAACCATATGCTAACCCAAAAGAACGTAACAGCGCTTTTGCTGTTAACGGTAACCCTTACTGTTATCTCAATCAGCTGCGAAAAAAATAACAACGGTAATATTGTATCTGATGGCCTTATGTTAAATGGCGGCGGCCCGCCATCTATGAATGGCAAAACTGAGATCATTGAAGAAAATCCCTTTTTAAAAACAATCGACTCCGCTACTTCCACCTTTTCTATTGATGCGGATGGCGGTTCCTACGCTGTTACCAGAAGATCGTTGATAGAAAATCTTAAAAATGATTTTAAAGGCCTGCGCACCGAAGAAATGTTGAACTACTTCACTTACAATTATGAAAATCCCACCGGTGATGCCCCCATAGGTGTGAATGGCGAAGTAAGTATTTGTCCGTGGAATGCAGAACACAAATTGATTAGAATAGGTATTAAAGGAAAATCCATAGCACGAGAGGAATATCCCTTTGCCAATTTTGTTTTGTTGGTAGATGTATCCGGATCTATGTCGGGGTCAGACAAATTGGAGTTGCTGAAAAACGGGTTGATTGATTTTGCGAATCAAATGCGCGATCAGGACCGCGTAGCCATTGTTACCTATGCCGGTAATGAATCGCTGGCATTGGGCTCAACCCCTGGCACGCAAAAGGATAAGATCATTGCTGCCATCAAAAAATTAGGATCGGGCGGAAGCACCAACGGAGCAGCGGGTATTAAACTAGCCTATGACATAGCACAAAAGAATTTTATAACCAATGGCAATAACCGCGTTATATTGGGTACCGATGGCGATTTCAATGTGGGCGTTACCAGTACCGAAGAGCTGGTAAAACTGATTGAGGAAGAACGTGAGAAGGGAATCTTTTTAACCACGCTGGGCGTAGGCACCTACAACAACGAAGCCATGATGGAAAAAGTAGCTAATAAAGGAAACGGCAATTATGAGTATCTCGATACCAAAGAAGAAATGAAAAAGGTGTTCGTTGATGAATACAACAAGTTTCTGACGGTAGCCAAGGATGTGAAAGTGCAGGTAACTTTTAATAGCAACCTGGTGGAGGAGTACCGCCTGATCGGTTATGAAAACCGCGTTTTGAAAAGTGATGATTTTAATGATGACAAGGCAGATGCGGGTGAAATAGGGGCCGGACAAACCATTACCGCCATCTATGAAATAAAACCCAAAAACAGTGGCATTAATTTTAAAAGCGTACCTACTTTCGCAATTCACTTCCGTTATAAAAAGCCCACAGAAACTACCAGCAATCCACTTGATCTTGACATTTACGATGCAGGCCATGACTTTGCAGCCAGCAGCGAAAACATGCGCTTTGCAGCTTCAGTAGCGGCCTTTGGTCTTTACTTAAGAAATTCTGCTTATAAAGGAACGGTTACTCTTAATGAGATCAAAAGCTGGTCGGCCGGTGCTGTTAGCTTTGACCCCAATGGGTACCGGGTAAAACATTTGAGTTTGCTGGAGAAGGCGAAGTAAGTTACCGGGTTTCAGGTTCCGAGTTCCGGGTTCCGGTTTCGAGTTCCGGGTTGAGTTCCAAGTTCCGATTACTGGAAGTTGGCAAAGTTTGCATCTACGACAATATTTTCAGCATTGTCATCCGCATTAAAGTGGGTGGCAATGCTTTTTTACTTCCTTGGCGTCTTCTGTTTCTTTATTGCTGCTTTTTTCTTTTTGGTACTGGCCTTCTTTTTAGCAGGCTTACGCTGTTCGCCTGGCATGATGCCTACTGCTACACACCGCATACCGGTCGACTGCGGATAATTCAACGCTATTCCATCTTCACATTCAGTAACTTTTAGAAATACAGCAAACGTGGTGCTTTTTACAGGAACCGGTATTTCAAATGAAAATTCCTTAGGACAATTAGCTTTATATAAAATGTCGCTGTAGGCTATTTCCTTTTTTAATTTTTGTCTTTCAACATCAGAAAAAATAACATGCATGCTTATTTGAAACGCCTTTAAAATCTTCTTGTCGTAAATGGGTGGTTGCGGTAGTGTAAAGTCGATGTTCATTTTGCGCTTAACAATGCCGCCTTCCACATTCCAGTGCGACCGAAGCATTTTTTCAAGCGTGTGTTTGGCATCGCATTCCAGGTTAAGCAGGCACAGTACATCATTTTGATTGGTTTCTTTTAGCTGACGGCGAAGTTTAGAAAGCAGGCGTGGCCATAGGGTGCCATCTTTGTGTTCACAAATGCTTCTGAAGATTAGGCTGGCGGTTTCATTTACCTGCAGCAATCTGTCTTTGCTTTGCTCCATGGTTTGGTTCAAAACCGCTGGCTTAAAAGTGCCTCTGCGGTTGCGAACATGATCGCCATAGGCTTTACTGTTGACGAAGGTCAAGTTTTGCAAGGAACCTTGCAAACCCTTGGTAACAAGATTGTTTGTTTTGGCCATAATTAAAAAGTTTATTATATTAATTAAGCATAGCCTCAATGTGCATCCCCGTAAAGGAAGATACGAAAAATTCTTTCCAAACTCCCGTTTTTACCCCACCTTATAACGACCTTACAGCGACATTATAGTGACCTTATAGCGACATTATAGCGATGTAGTACCTCTATGGGTCCTTTATGGTACCTCTATGCCTCCTTTGCATGGCTATTGCACCCGTATTGTTACTCCGATATACTTCTTATGGTAAGACAAGATGGTTTACTTTGAAGCACGGAGGAACTTCGCATGACTTTCCGCCGCCGAGGAGGCAATGAGGTTGAAGAGAGATATCAAAGAGGTCGAAGAGCGGATAAATGGTATTTAAAGCACGTTAATCTCATTAAGAAATTAACTATTCCCCGCTTCTTTCTCCACTTCAAAAAAAATTTAGACAATCAAGTCGTAACTTACGAGCATTCGAGAACCAAATATTTATTTCACTAACCATGTCCACCCACTCACTCGGTCGCAACACGTTTGGTGATGTTGCCAACACCGGAAACCTGATGCCTATTTCAGAAGCTCACCAATTACTCAACGATTGGGTACCTAATGATCGCCTGCGCCTGCACATGAAACAGGTGGCCGCCGTTATGAAAGCCTGGGCCCTTGAAAAGGAACAGGCCGATGAACTAACCGCCCGCAAATGGGAGCTTGCCGGTCTGTTGCACGATGCCGATTGGGAAAAATACCCCAATGATCATTGCCGCATAATAGTTGAAGAACTGGAGCGCCGTAATATTGACCCCGAAGTGATCCATTGTATTGCCTCACATGGCCCGCGGTATTTTGGTGTTGAACCCAACAACACCATGGATAAAATGATCTATGTGTTTGATGAATTATCTGGTTTCATACATGCCTCAGCCCTTATTCGCCCCACTAAATACGACGGCATGGATGTAAAGAGCATCCTGAAAAAATTAAAAACACCTTCTTTCGCAGCCCAGGTAAACCGTGATGATATTACGGATGCTATTGCTCGAATAAACACGCCGTTGGAAGAGATCATTCAGTTTATCATCGATCACCAAAAAGACGTGCAATAGGCGGCCTATGAAAAAATGGGTATTGGTACCGGTATTCATTATTGTTGCGGCATTTGCAAGCATTTATCTTTTTATACCTGCCAGGCTCGACATTGTGCAGGTAACGCCCATTAATTGTACCGTTACCGGCGCTTACAGAAATATGGCCACTACCGACAAATGGAAAAACTGGTGGCCGGGTTCCTTTTGGAGCAGCAACAGCTTTCAGTTTCAGGATGGCAGTTATGTGATCACAAAAATGCTGCTGAATACGCTTGAGATAAACATTCATCATAACAAGTTATCTATTAACAGCACCTTGCATTTGTTGCCGGCACAAGGAGATTCTACCAACCTGCAATGGGTATGCAGTTACCCTACGGGGCTTAATCCGGTTACGCGTATTCAACATTACCGGCAGGCCATTGCCTTAAAAAGTAATATGGCTACAGTGCTCAATCACTTTAAGTCATATGCCGAAAAAAAAGAAAACATCTATGGCATGTCTATTAAGGAAACCGTTTTTAAGGACTCGTTTCTGATCAGCACAAAAAAATACCTGGCAGCCTATCCTTCTGTTGAAGAAATTTATTCATTGATCGGCGATCTGAAAAAATACAGCACGGCACAACAGGCTCAACAAACCGGACCTCCGATGATGAACACCACGCCTTTAAACCCCTTCGGATACCAGATAATGGTTGCGCTGCCT
>CBIMFG010000365.1:0-5424 GCA_966243125.1 uncultured Niastella sp. | reverse complement strand
TAAACACGGTTAAAGCAGTATTTCGGGGGGAGGTCAGGGTAATCTTTTTGGCTGATTTTTGAATGATGCCATTTCGTACCCAATTAGCAGGCTGTAAGCTTTAAGCTTTAAGCCATAAGATACAATACAATGCATTACACTGCCTTTGCTTACAGCTTATAGCTTACGGCTTTCAGCTAAACAAAGTATCCCATCCCCGAAGCTTTATTGGAATGCTGGCGCATGTATTCTCCTAAACTGGCCATGGCTGCTGATAAATATTCTTTAACCGTGTGTTTTGAGATCTTCATTTCTGCTGCTGCTTCTTCATAGGTATACCCTTCCAGCTTGCACAGTTTTATGATCCGTTGTTTTTGTGGGGAAAGCTGATCAATAGCGCGTTTCAACAGCTGGTAATATTCTTCATACACAGAAGCGTTTTGAGGAATGGCTTCACTGTCAACCAGCAGCTTCCGGTGCAGTTCCTGTTCCCGCAATTTTTTACGGGTAAAATCTATAGATAAATTAAAGCTTATAACAAAGATCCAGTTAACGACAGGCTGTTCATAATTGATATCCTGCCGTTTTTCCCACAGCCTGATAAAAACTTCCTGCAGAATGTCTTCCGACACCAGCGGGTCTTTTGTGAGTTTAAGAATGTTGCGGTACACTACCTGGTAGTAGCGCCAATACAAACTATCAAAGGCTGACACATCGCCTGCACGCATTTTAACTACTAATTTAGAATCTGGGCTCTTCATAAAATGTACGTTTTTTGTGTTAACTATCGGATTAAGGTTGAACGAATACAATTTCATTTGGTAGCAACCAGGCTTTGCTTATAGCTTTATTATTTTCCTGGCAAGTTTTTGTTCCGCCGAGCGAATAACGATCGTATATACACCTGCGGCAAACGGGTTTCCATCAACAGTGATCACATTCAGCCCCTTTGACAGCTGGCTGTTTGCTGCATACAACCGGCGGCCCTGTACATCGTACAAAGCAATGCTGGCTGTTTGCGAACCCGGTGCAGTAATACGAATGGTTATTTTATCATCGAAAGGAACTGGCCGCACATCAACCGCATATTCACTACTGGCTACCGGCGACAAACGAAGCTTGTTACTGTATTTCCAGGAGCCGTCTGTGTAATACAGTTTTAACCGGTAATAGTAAAATGCAGCGCGTACGGGTGGTTTATGTTCTGTACTATAAGTAGTTTTTGTATTGGCATTGCCAGTTGCATTCACATTGGCAATGGAAGTATAAACGGTATCGTTGGTGGAATACTCAACCGTAAAATGATCGGTATTGGTTTCTTTTGCTGTTTCCCAGGTTAATAAGTTGCTGGTGTCTTTTGCTTCGCCGCGCAGCAACAACTGATCGGCTGCCAATGTATTTGATACCCGGAAATATTGGGTAAACCCACAACCGAAATCGGGTGATAAGGCAGCAGGATATGACGGCAGGCCATTGGTAAAAGGAATAATGCTGCCATCTTTTTTGGCTGCATACAAATAACCTTTACCTGCAGCAGCATTGGCCCACCACGACAAACCATCGCAATTGGCATCGGTTACTACCAGGCGGTAACAACCATCGGGCAACTCAAGCGAATCGGTATAAACAGTCAACGCTGACGTTGGGCTGCGTTGTTTAATAACCGTTCCATTCAGGTCTTCAATGCGCCATTTGGTTTGGGCAGCATAATTATTACTCTTTATGACCATCGCAAACTGACCAGGCCAGTCGGGCGCCGCTACAAAGGAGGAACCCATGCTATTATTAACAGCGTATCCATCAGCATTCCTGTTTACCTGTTGAATGGTAACCACAAATTTATTGATGGAACCGGCCTGCAGCGTGGTTAAAGCAGCCAGATCTGGCAACGTGATGGTGGTATCTTTTGAAGATGCCAGCGCCATTCCTTCAACCCGGTATGTTTGCAGGGTTTGTCCAACAACCCCATACTGAAAGTCTACTGAATTAATAGTAGTTGCACCGGTATTCTTTATCACCACAACCGGATTGCCGCAAAGGGGATTGGCGCGAAAGTTCCCTTCATAATCATTGGGCGCTATGATGTTTTCAACAGCTGCATCCAGCGTTTGGTTATAAGCGCCATACAAGAACAGCGCCGATTCAATTATATAAGAAGCATCTCCGTTACCGGTATACGATTGAAAATTTACATCTACATTCAGCGGACTGCCCGCAGTTACAGCGCCGAGGGTATGTACATTGGTAGTCACCTGCTCACCGGGGCACCAGCCGGCCCGGTTGTACACCCAGGTGCCCGACTGCGGATATAAATTATTGCTGCCGCAATTGTCTTTCCAGATAGTTTTTGTGTCTTTTAAACTACTGTTGGCATATACCTGATAGTATTTACTGCAGAATTCTGAACACCCGGTATTGTCACTGCCATGACCGGTTACGGTAAAATTCAGGTTAGCCTGTTGGGTATTAGCGGGTATTGTTATATTGGTAGCCGGCAGGTAATTCTCTATGGGATCAGCAGTTCTGCCAAATGGAAAGGCGCCATGCCACAGTCTTTTTATACCCGTGACATTGCGAGGCGGTGTACCTTCTATAAAGGCGAATTTTATATTGCCGGTAAAGCCACCTGAATAGTTATGATAACTTAACCGGATGGTTGCTGCATTCTTAAGAACGGGGTAATAATCTGTTACATCAAAGTAATACCGTTGTTTCCAGCCCCAGGGGGTTCTTGGGTACGATGCATTTGCGTACGGCGTAATGAGCCGGGATAATTCAAATGTATCGGTAGGCGTCATTAAAAAATTCTGCACCGTATAATCCCACTCACCGCAATATTGGGTACCGGCGGGGCACTGATATTTACCAAGCGTAAAAACCATAATTATTTTGCGATAAGAAACAGTACCGGAAGGGAAATTTACAGGGGTATCGAAATCATTGAACCAGTCGAGCTGTACATCATTTTGTGCCTGTACCCAGGTTGTGTCGCCGGGGTTGGCTAAACTTTTTGCAGATAGCAGAAAAACAATAATGAGCAATAATATAAATGCCCGTACAAATTCTCTCATTTGTGACAGTTAAGTTTTGGTTGACTAACTTTTAGATCCAGTCTGGTTACATTAGTCTGTTGTGGAAAACCAACAGATCATGATCGTTTTTCAAACAGTACGGTTGGCCTATATATTATTATTACGTTAATAGAGTAAAAAAAGGGGGAGACAGGGTGACTACAATACCGGGACAATAGCGGGACAATCATATTTCAGCGTGTTACATACGGATATTTACATAATTAATTATACATAACATGCATGTGTCTTCGCTAAAACCAAGCTATAAGCCTTAAGCTGTAAGCAAATACATAAATGCAGATAGCTGTAAGCCTTAACGAAAAAGGCTTACAGCTTATGGCTTAAAGCTTACAGCTAAAGTGAGGCTACCAATTCTTCCAAAGCCACATCATCGGGTACATTGATCTTTTTGCGAATACGTTGTCGTGTTTTTTTAATGGAGTCGGGTGCAATGCCTAACATACCGGCCATTTCCCGTTTCGATAGCTTTAACTTCATTAAGGCGAGTAAACGTTGTTCCGAAGGCGTTAAATCGGGGAAGCGTTGTTTAAGTGTAGAAAAAAATCCTATTTGAACTTTTTCGAATAAGTTCCTGAATTCGTTCCAGTCGTTCTCGGTTAAGATAGAATACTGTTTCAGCTTCGCGGAGATCTCCTCTTTTTCCTGCAGCACAATATACTGTTCGGGCAGTGATTGTAACTGTTCAATTTCCTGTTTAAACTGGTTTATCAACTGGTTCTTTTCCCGTACACTGTCAATATAATACTGCAACTGCGTAACGGCGTTATTCAGCAACTCTTTGTTTTTCTTTTGTTTTAATTGCTGGCGGAAGATGAGCTGGGCGCCAATGATTAGTACCAGCAGGATCACTACAATTATAAAATTGCGTTCCAGTACCATTTTGCTTTTCTCGCTCTCGAGCAATTTCATTTCCGACAGGTGCAATTCAACGGCTACTTTCTGTTCGGCCTGGCTAAACACCAGGGCATCGCGCCGCTGGTTCAACTTATTTACTACCCGCCGGGCAGTGTCGAGGTAAATAAAAGCGCTGTCGTACCGTTTTTGAAATTTGAACAAACGCGCCTTTTGTAAGGCATAATATACAAAGGGCCGGCGATCGGTTTGTTTGTTGATCACCGCCTGTGCTTCCGTCAGTTTTAATGCTGCTGCCTGCAGTAAATGTTTATCCAGGTCCAGCTCGGCCAGCATAATGATAGTACTGGCAGCGCTGGTCCATTCCTTACTGGCCATGCTTAGTTCGTAATCTGTTTTTAATAAAGGAATGGCTTCCTCATTATGCTTCATAAAATAATATACCGTTCCCAGGTTACCCGAAAGAATACCCGTCCAGGCAATATTATGGATGGCGCGTGCCGTATCAAGCCCCCGGGTGAAATACAGGATGGCGCTGTCATACTGCTTCAATTCGCGGTATGCTACCCCCAGTGTATTCAGGGTTCTAACCGCATACAATGAATTGTTGTAGTGATACCTGATGGCTTCTGTTAAATACAATTTTGCCTTTTCGTAATTTCCGAAATCGCAGTAGATATAACCCAGGTCATATAAATAGCGGCTTGCGTATGGATAATTCTTATATCCTATTTTACGGATAATATTATTGGCCCTTATCATATATTCAAAGGCCTGGGGAAATTTATCCTGTTTATAATACAACCAGCCCATATTGTTAAAGATCTCCGCTTCAGATTCTTTCAGATCCAACTGCGAAGCCATATTCAACGCAGTAGTAAAAAACTCCAATGCTTTGCCCCCCTGCTGGCTGCTGAAATATTCCTTATGGTAATCGCCCATGGCCATCACCGAAAATATTTTCAAAGGAACATCATGGATGTTGGTGGCCCACTGGTTAATGCGGTTCAAGGCAATAAAGGCCCGTGCAGAATCGAGGTGAATGATGTGATCGTTATAAATCCTGCGGGCAACAGTAAGCCGCTCATTCCGGTTGGCATTTTTTAGTACAGACAGGAAATCGGTTTGCCCGGGCCAGGCTACTACCATAGCAGGTAACAGCAGCCACAATAGCACAATAATAGTTCTCATGGTTTTTAAGTTCAGTTAATTCAGCCTTCTGGTTACATACGACTTTGATCCCTATGCCTACAGGGCAGGGAGATTGCAAGCAGCAATCATTATTTCAATGGTTAATGCAGGCAAGAATCTGATTCAACATCGATCTTGATAGTGGCGGGGAATAACAGGAATTGAAAAACAGTCAGTAATGCGATAATAAATAATTATTTTCAATATAAAAAACTATTTTTCACCAGATGCTATGAACCGGCCCTTATTTTATATTAGTATTTATAATTATCTCTCACCCACTGTGACCAACTTCAACTACTTCGGT
>CBIMFG010000364.1:0-5424 GCA_966243125.1 uncultured Niastella sp. | reverse complement strand
GGGTGTTATCAGCAGGTAAGGTCCCTGTTTCAAAGAAATATTACCGTTAATGCCATAAGAGCCACGGATATTCATTTTATCTATCCAGGGTACATGAAAGAATTTTTCCTGCGACAATTTATAAGTGCCGCCAAGGCTCCAGTTGGGTTTATACCGGTATTTAGGATTGGTGCCAAAGAAATTGGTCTGGTCTATGCGAACGCTGCCACTTACAATAAAGCGGTTGTCGTATTCGTACGAACCATTGGCATAGGCCGATACAAACCGGTTATCGCGGAAGGTATAGCTGCCGTTCACTGCCTGAAGCCATCCGCCGGGCAACTGGAAATCACTTATATACAAACCGGAATTGTAATCTGCATAATTAAAGGGTGAAAAGCTGACTGCCTGGTCATTATAACCATACCGGGTAGGGTAAGTGTTATAGTCCAGTACATCTTTGTTTATTTCACCACCGGCAATGGCAGTTATGCGGTGTTTATTGTTGAATGTTCTGTTGAAGTTGAGTTGTCCGCGGAAGGTATAGCTTTCGTTGATGTTGCGATATTCATCAACTGCTGATCCATCGGGAATATAGTGTTTGGTTGGATTGGTGGCTGAAGTAGCGGCATTGTACAGCGACCGCATCCGGTAGGAGTTGGCATCATAAATGGTGCGGCTGAAGGCGCTGCCGCGTGTCCATAAACCGCCTACATCGGCACTCAAACCGTTGAGGATATTCACTGTTATATTGGCGCCCAACCTTGCCTGAAAATTCTGGCTTCGGGTCATTTCAAGCGTAAGGTCATTCAACGGGTTGTAGTCCATCGTTTTCAACCCTCTTACGGCGGCATACTGGCTTATGAGTGCCGGCCGTACCACCGGAATGTTCTGCGGCTGGCCGGTGGTTGGGTCAACCAGCAGGTTGTAGGGGCGTATCATGCTGGTGGCGGAGTAACCCAACAGCTCATCAGCTGTTCTTGCCGGCGCTGCTGCGCTGTTGAAATTGATGTTGGAGAACAGGCGGATGTTTACGCGGCCTACCGGCTTCCAGTCGTTCTTGATGTCAAAGATCACGCGGGAATCTTTGTCGGCGATCATGCGGTTCTGATTGCTGATGTAACGAACAGCCGCATTGGTCATGTTCTTCTCGTTGCCCGATGAAATGGAAAGATTATGCTGCTGGGTAAATTTGGTGCGGAACAGGTATTCGTCCATCTGGTCAATACCATTGTTACTGCGCAGCTGGTCAAGCTCAGCATTCAATTGTGCATCGGTTATCTGGTTGCGGTCTTTGGCAATCATCAACTGGTAAACGCGGGATGCAACGGCCGCTCTGTCGTAAGTGTTCTGGGCATTGGTTGAATTGCCTTTATAGGCCTCTATCTCTGCATCTATATAATCGGCCGAACCCGTTCTGTTGAGGTACGATAAATTGGGTTTTATATTTATGCCGGTGGTGCCTTTATAGGTTATGAGCAATGCCTTTCCTCTTTTTGCCTGCCGGGTAGTAATAACAATCACCCCATTTGATGAACGGGCGCCGTAAATAGAAGCGGCTACTGCATCTTTCAGCACCGTAACACTTTCCACATTATCAGGGTTAATGGTTTCCAATCCGCCGGAAATAGGAAAGCCATCTACAACTATCAACGGATCGGCATTGGCCAAAAAGGTGCTTCGGCCTCTTACTTCTATTTTACCATCTTTGGTAATGGCCATGCCCGCTGCCTGTCCTTCAAGTGCCGTGAGCAGGCCCACCTGTAATTTGGCTTCGAGCCTTCTGGTATTGATGGTTGAAAAAGAACCGGTCATTCTTTCACGCGAAATAGTTTGGTAACCGGTATTTACCACCTCTACCGTTTCAAACTGTGTTATTACGGGCAGCAGGCCAATGCTTATTGGCGCATCTGCATGCTGGCTGGTGAGTTTTATTTCGCGTGAACTATAACCCACAAAAGAGATCACCAGTACATCGCCGGGCGCTGCATTGATGGTGAAGGAGCCATCAATGCCGGTGATGGCAGTGGCTTTTGATTTTTTGATGTATACAGTAGCGCCGGCCAAAGGAGCGCCGGTTGAATCGGTAACGCGGCCTTTAATGGGTGGCGAAGTAGGCGCTTTAGTAACTGTAAGTGGCGCAGCAGGTTTGGCCGATAAAAGAATGGTTCTTGAGTCAATGGTGAATTGTAACGGCTGGCCGGCAAATACCAGTTGCAGAAACTCGTTCAGCGGCATATTGGTGGCGGTGATGGTAACAGGGGTAGCATCACGCAGCAGCCGGTTGGTGTACGACACAAAATAGCCGGTTTGCTTTTCTACTTCTGTAAATACCTGTTTCAGGGGAATCTCTTTACCGCTGAAACTGATGTTTTGTGAAAGACCTTTGGCGCTTACGTTCAAAAAAGCTGCCGTCATAAAAATGAATGTCAATTTCATCATACGCACAGTTTGGTTGATGCAGCGATTGCCCCGTTGGGCTGGTACGCTGCTGAAAGGCCCGCCCGGGCACAAGGTGCCGGCGTGCAAAGCAGTTTTTAGCATACTTTTGCAGTGTTTGGGTGATTGAATAAAGTCCGCCAGGACTATTTGTTTTGGTTACCCAACACATTTCGCCGGGAGTGTTGCAACCACTTCCGGTTTTTTTGTGTTGAATCTTTTTTTATAGGGCAGTCAGGTTCGTTGTTATTTTCCTATGACCAGTGTTCTTTTTTCGAGATGACAGGGAATACCCAGGTCGGTAAACCATTTAATGACCGTAGGCAGTTTTACACCCCTGTCCATTTTTCCTTCAAACTGAAAAGAGGGTACGGCGCTTTCATAGCGAATATCTATATCATACCAACGGGCCAGTTGGCGAATTACTTCTTCGAGATTAGCACCTTGTAAAACAAACAAGCCGTTTTTCCACGCCATGATTTGTTCCAAATCAGGTGAATGGTGAATGGTGAAGGGTGAATGAGCTTCCGCCAGCTCAGCCTGTTCTCCAGGTTTCAGGATGGCTGTTTTTTCATTGGCCATTGACCATTGACCATTGACGACTTTCACGCTTCCTTCAATCAACGTGATCTTTTCAGCCGGCTCATCTTTATACGCATTCACGTTAAAGTTCGTGCCCAGCACTTCTATGGATGTTTTTCCTGCAACGTCAACTATAAAGGGTTTTGTTTTGTCTTGGGTTACTTCAAAGTAGGCTTCCCCGGTAATGCTTACCTGCCGGGTGTTGCCGGTAAAGGCTACGGGGAAGGTGATTGTACTTTCGGCATTCAGCCACACGTTGGTTCCATCGGGTAAGGTTAACTGGTATTGGCGCCCGCGTGGGGTACTTAAGGTATTATAAGATATGGTTTCCCTGTCTGGTAGTGTGGTTTCTCTATCATACTTTATTACACCGTTGTTTAGAACAATGAGTTTAGCGTCCTGTTGGGCAATTACGCCATTGTTCAGCGTGTCAAGTACGATCTTGCGGCCGTTTGCCAATGTAAGTATGGCGCCTTGCTGGCCAGGTAAAATTTCTTTTTCTGCCGTAATAACCGTGGGTGGCACAGCGGGTTGATTGTACCGAAGATATAAACCGCCAACAAGCAACAGCAGAACGGCTGCAGCCGCCACCCAGCCCCATTTGCGCAGGAATAAATTGCTGCGCACCCGTAATTGGCGTTGTGCCGGCGCCTGGTCAACGCTGGTTATTTTTTGCAATAAGGCCTGGTAGTCGCGGTCAAGGAAAGAGACGCCGGTGGTATGCTGTTCCATAGCCTGCTGTAATGCTTCTTTAATGGCTTCATCATTGCCGGCATCGGTCAGCAGCATGGCCAGTTCTTCCCATTCAGCATCAGTAGCCCTGCCAGTTTGGTATTGCTGTAATAAATAAGCAGTATGTGTAAGGTTCATAGTTAATTAATGATAACTATAAGAAAAGCGAAAAGGAAAAAGGTACTAACGGGATAGTAATTTTTTTTTAGTGCAGTGTAAACAAAACGGCCAGCATTAGCAAGCCCCGTTCTTTCAGGTGGGTTCGTATGCCTTCCAGTGCCGAGCCAAGCGTGTTTTTTACGGTTATCAGCGAAAGGCCAAGGGCATCGGCAATGTCCTGTTGTTTCATGCCCTGTTCGCGGCTCATGCGGTAAACCTGTTGCCGGCGTTCCGACAGGGAATCAACAGCTTCGCTGATAGCGTTTTTCATTTCATTGTACAAAATAGCATCGTTGCCGGTTACGATTGCTTCATTCGTTTGTAACCGGTGAATGACCTTTGTTTCCAACGCTTTTCGCTTCAGATAATTAAGTGCTTCGTTACTGGCTACTTTGTAGATCCAGGCTTTGGGATTTTCCAGGAATGGTAATTGGTCGCGGTATATCCAGATGCGGATAAAGGTATTCTGTACCAGTTCTTCGGCGGTAGATTCCGATTTTGTCATCCCGCTCAGGTAGGAGTGCAGCCGGGGACCATACTCCCTGAACAATCCGGCAAAGGCCTTTTCATCGCCTTCTGCTATTTGCTGCATCCATATTTTTTCAGTGCTATTTATTCCTGCGCCTGTCAACCAACGGAAGTTTTAAACCGGTAAGTTAATACAAACTGAGCTATATTTAATCTTTAATCACCTGCATATGTCAAACCTCTTTGCTCCATTCCCTATTAAATCAGTAGAAATAAAGAACCGCATTGCCGTATCACCTATGTGTCAGTATTCCAGTGAAGATGGTTTTGCGACAGACTGGCACCTGGTGCATTTGGGCAGCCGGGCAGTAGGTGGGGCGGGGCTTATTATTACAGAAGCAACAGCCGTTTCGCCCGAAGGAAGGATTTCACCCTTTGATCTTGGTATTTGGAAAGAGGAGCACCTCAATAAACTAAAACAGATCGCGGCTTTTATATCGGCGCAGGGAACAGTGCCTGGTATGCAATTGGCGCATGCCGGCCGTAAAGGCAGCACCAATGTGCCCTGGAAGGGGCGTGGTAAAGTAGCTGTTGAAGATGGGGGCTGGGAGGTAGTAGCGCCTTCAGCAATAGCTTTTGCAGATAATTATCCCATGCCCGTTGCGCTGGATGAAGCCGGTATTCAAAAAGTTATCAGCGATTTTACTGCTGCAGCAGGCCGGGCTTTGCGCGCGGGTTTTAAAGTAATTGAAATACATGGCGCGCATGGTTATCTCGCGCATCAGTTTCTATCGCCGCTCAGCAATCACCGCACCGATAAATATGGGGGATCTTTCGAAAACCGTATTCGCTTGTTGCTGGAGATCATTTCCGGCGTGCAAACCGTTTGGCCAAATGACCTGCCTTTATTCGTACGCATTTCGGCCAGCGACTGGGCCGCTGGTGGCTGGAACCTGGAAGAGTCTGTGCAATTAGCGCATATCCTAAAACAAAAAGGTGTCGATCTGATAGATGTTTCCTCGGGCGGGTTGGTTCATCACCAACAAATAACAACCGGGCCTGCTT
>CBIMFG010000363.1:0-5433 GCA_966243125.1 uncultured Niastella sp. | reverse complement strand
GTTTTACCAGGCCATTGCTCATCATTGCCTGCATTTTTACAAAGAAATCCAATACGTTATTTGCGACGTTATTTGCCACCGAAGAATCCGTTTAAATGTTTACCGTATCCATTTTCCGCTTCCATTTTTCGAATGCGGTTAATGTGTGCCAGTTTCAATGCCAGGGCGTCGTCTGAAAGCTGCGATGCATTACGCCCTGTATAGTATTCCACTAATGTTTCAAGAAAGCCGAACGTATCATGCCCGGCTTTCTCCGATGCATCGCTTATCTTTTTAAAAGAGCCGCCTTTTTACCTTCCAGCATGGCGTTGAATTTCATTGCCGCCGGAATGAAAAATTCATCATCTTCTATGATAAACTGATCACCGGTAATGAAACATTCACGCATGCACTGTTCCAGGAACGCATACAAACCTTCGTCGGTAATTTTGGTAGAAGCATAGGATAGAATATGCCGGGTGATAGGTTTCATTAAAGCAATGGCTTCAATGTTTTCGCCGGTTTCATCCAGTACAGGCAGGTACCACAATCCTTTGTATTGATTGCTCCATTTAATTACCTGTTCTTCGCCATAGCGCTCATACGCCAGTGCCTGACATTGTTCGCGTAGCCTGGTTTCGTTGTCTTTTCGCTCACGCTCTCTTATTTCTTTGATGCTTGAGCCTGTGTTATTGTCTGTTTGTATCATTGTGATGGGATTAAGCAATTTTATTTTTCCTTGATGTTCATGGCAATCAAAGGCAGCGTGATCTCGCTCATTTTGGCGTTCTGTTCCATGGCCCTGCCCAATTCGGTAAAGGCAACGCCTTCTACTGAAATAGTGCGGGCAATATCAGTGGCCTGCTTTTTATAATCGCAGGTAATGGTGATCAAAGAGTGCGGAACGTCTAAGATATCTTCGTACCCTGCTGCTGCGGCGGCATCGTTCAACATATCAACCTCATATTTTAATAACTTGAGGCTGCCTTCGTACTTTTTGTTCCCGGTTTGAATATCGATCGGTGAATCACCGGCTGCGTACAAATGCTCTTTTTCAACAGATTTTTTGAATTCGAAACCGCGCAAGCCCACAACAGTGCGGCTCAATACAGTTACAGATACATGCGCCCATGCGCATTCTTTTGTGCTAAATGCTGGCATAATATATTTTTAAATAACCGGGGCTACAAGACCCAGGTCAATGTCAATGAATGAAGTGTATCCGAATGGGCGTACACGTAACTTAATAGTTAACTTGCCGGTATTGATCACGTCCTGTGAAGGGTTGATGTACACTTCCAGGCCGCTGATCTGGTTGGCCATGGCTACATTGATCTGCTGTGTTATCTTTGCTTCCAGGTGAGATAACACACTGTGGTTGATCTTACCATCAGCATCTACTGCTACTTCTCCTTCGAGATCTTCAACATACACAGCGGCTGCCACTACAGCGGCTTTATCAACCACACGACCGTAAGCCAGCAAGCGGTAGTCGTCGCTGCTGCTCATGCGATCGAGCCCAAAGTAAAATCCTGCTTTTTGCGGATGCTGCATGAAGCTGATGAAGCCGGCATCGTGTAATGTTTCCAGTTCGGTAACATCTTTTATTTCTTTCTTTCCAATGAAGGCAGTGCTTATGCTAAGCGGACCATTGGCTACTTTACCCAGTTTTATATGAGCGCCAAATTTCACGGCTCTGCCCAATGCCAAACCTACCGAGGCCGATCCGTCATCTAAAGAGCCACCTAATACCACACCGGCATAACCATTGCTGCTGGTTTTGGGAATAAGGGTATTGGATGCTGTTGGGTTTTGTACACGGCCTTCGATGAGCACACGAAGCGGCGCCAGTTCAAACAAACGTGCTTCGGCAAAGACCTTTGCATTGAGAATAGCTGCGGGAACCTGGCTGTCGATGAAATCGGCTCCGCCATTGTAACCGGTGGCAGGATCATGAAATACGCCGAGCAATCTTACTTTGCCCTGTGCATTGGCGATCAGTTTTTTTGCACCGCCTGCATTGGTGTTGTCAAGCATCTGTGCCATGTTGATGGTGTTGGGCACAATCATAACATGCAGTTCCTGGTTGCCGCCTAATTCGCCATAAAACTCTTTCAAATGGCGATACATAACAGGCTCAGCAGCTTGGGTAAAACCCTTGCCTTCGGCATCTTCAAGGCTGTACACCGTTGTGGGCACTCCCAGCAAACCGGCCGTAGAGCCGGTTCCGCAGAGTGCTGCAATCCCATCTACAGCATCTACGTCCTGTAACAGGTTGCCATTGCTGTAGAGAATACTTACTTTGGGTAATGACATAATGAGAATTTGAAAATTTTTAATTTTTATTGAATGAACCCTTTTATAGCGGTCAGTCTCCTGGTGCGGCGACAAACCTCATAGCCTTCGCGACTTCCTTCATCATTGGTATTGCCTTCAATGGTATCTATATAGGAACCATGGATCTTTTCTACCAAACCGGTATGGCCGGCGCCTTTGCCATGATCCATAATGAATACAGCGCCGGGTTGAATGAGGGCCGGATTCTTAAGTACTTTATCGAGAACTATTTTTCTTATTGGCTGTTGCTCGTTCCATTGATGCAAAACACCGCCGGTTCTGATCAAAAAGTTGGGCACGCCTGATTGTTGTGCAGCCTGGCTATAACACCAGTATACAAATGCCATGCACCAGGGAAGGCCGGGTGTAAGCCCTACGCTTTTCAGGTATTTGTCAACTTCTGGTCCGGAGTTGATGGCGCCTTTTTCACGCACCCCTATTTGCGTGGTAGCTATCTCAAGTGCTCTTGCAGAAAGTATCATATAAAGAATTGTATAATTGCTTTTGCACCTGCGACCAGTAATCGCCAGTTCTTAATACAAAAGGCGGTTATAAATAAGCCGCTTAATACCAGCGTTATCTTTGCCCACCAGGGCGTCCGGTACTGGATCACTTCCTGCGGTACCGGAACATGCACAATGGTGTTGGTTGTTCGTTCGAGTTCTTTTTCCAGTAAGGATATGCGTAATAGTAAACTGTCTTGTTTGCAGTCGATGCTTAGTTCCCCGTTTTTTAAACTGGCTACCAGTACTGATCTTCCGCTTTTGGCCTGCGCCTGCCATTTTACTTCGGGGCAGGGCACACTGGCTATAATTTGAACGGTGTCGCCCGGCAGGGTGATAATGGAATCCCGGTAATAGTACTTTACGATCGTACTGTCTTTTACCTGGGCTATTGGCGGTTTACTGGTTCTGCAGCCAAACAACAATACCATCATGATGATAACATATACCACTAAAATGGTTATGAAGATCGCATTAGCTTTTTTCACCGGTCAATGTATTTATTTGTTGTAATAGTCGCTGGTTCTCCTGCTTTAGCTGTTGGTTCTCTTCGCGCAATACTTTTACTTCTACGCGCAGCAATTCTATTTCATCATGTAATGCTTCATATTTCAGCTGCATTTCTTCACCCAGCTCGCGCCATACTTTTACAGCCCGTTCAACCGCATCTAATTCGCTTACATAAGTTTCAGCTTTGTTTTTGCTGCGGGCGGCATACCAGGTTATTGTTGCCGTAGTTACGCCGGTAAGCGCACTGATGATCATTTCATTTATCTGCATGTTTCGTGCCGTTGACAATACAAAACTGCAACGAATAACAAGGCTTTCAAAATGAGGGATGCGTAACGCTGCATTCATTTCGGTTATATACGTAGGTAACTGCGGTATCATACTTTTCGTGTTTTTAAACTGCCATTTAAATAGGCGATTTTTGAGGTATAATAAGTACGCAACTATGTATCAATCGTATTACTCATTGCTTTTGCTGGCATTAAAAGCCCGCATACAACAAACTGTTCCTGAAATTTTGCTGGTTGAACAGGATTGGCGCCAGATCGATAATAATGATTCAACAACTGCCATTGCCTGGCCCTGTGTATTGATTGATTTTACGCCGTCTTACTTTGGTGATGAAAGTGGAATGGGGCAGTGGGGTGATGTTACCATTCAGCTGCGCCTGGCGTTGCCGCCTGTTACAGCTCCCGACACCGTGAGTGGAAAGGCCACCGCCGGTTATGAGCTGGAAGCAAAGCTCTTTAAAGCCCTGCAGGGCTGGCAACCTGCCGATGCCGATGGTAATGCCATTGGCCAGCCGCTGGCACGGTTACAGGTAATTACTGAAGACAGGAATGATAAGATCAGAGTGCGGGTAGTATACTTTACAACTACTATGGAAGATATGAATGCTTCGCCTGTTTATACCAATGTGCCGGCCAATTTAGATCTTGATGCAGAATAGCCTACCATGCCAGGTGCGGCCATTTGTCTTTGAAGTATTTGATGGTAGGTTGCTCTTTTTTAAGCTTTACCAAAATGTTGTAATTGGATTCAATGATGTCGGGGACTGTAACGGGGCTTAAATAGAATTCGGTAGCCACTTTTTTGATAATGAATTCATAGCTGAATTTATGATCGAAGAAATTTCCGTAGTAAAAATAGCGGCTTACCAGGGCTTCATTGCGGGCCTTATGTAAATGGGAACTGCGGCCCTTGCCGGCTTTGGGTGTGGACTCTTTCGATTGGTCGAATATATCTGTATAAAGTGTGTTTATTCCCCGCATACGTTTGCTCTATAAAAATCGTAATTGAAACGGATATAGGCAAACGATCTTTGTCACAGAAAGGTCAGTGGTGAATGGTCAATGGTCAATGGTGAGTAAGCTCGCGAAAATTGTAGAGGTCTGAAAAATCGGGAACCCACTCACCATTCACCACTGACCATCAGGCGGCGGCTTTAAATGCAATGATCAGGTCAGTTAAAACACGCAGGTCATATTCGCATTTGTTATAGAGCTCGGTTATTGTTTGCTCATTGCTTACGCCATTGGCTTTGCAAATGAGCGAAACATCCTTTTTAAATTCCTGTTTGGCAGGGGTAAGGTCCCAGAATATTTTTTTCATCCGGCTATACAGTTCGGTAAAGCCGCGTTTATTCCGGTTCACACCCATTTCAATGCGCTTTTTTAAGTAGGGGGTGGCAATAAACACCAGTCCACATTTGCCGTGTAATTTATTTTCGAGGTCAACAAACATTTCCAGTACTTCATCTTTGAGTTTGTCAACCTCATCTATAATAAACAACGGTTCGTTGTCTTTTTCAAGGTTGTGAACCAGGTTGTCGAGCATTTCAGCAACAGTGCCGCTGCTGTCTTTTCCCATGCGGGTAAGCATGTCGCGCAACAGGGTGCGAATTGGCATGTGCCTGTGACAACATACATAATAGGTAGAAGGGTTTTGTTCGGCAAACGCTTTTACGGTAATGCTTTTGCCCATACTGGCATTTATAATTATCGCATGAATACCGCGGGGATGTTGTTGCGCATCGCCAAAATAGGCTGTTAGTTTATTAAATACACTGGTAGGGGCAACGGTCCATGTTTTCTTTAAGGTTTTC
>CBIMFG010000362.1:0-5434 GCA_966243125.1 uncultured Niastella sp. | reverse complement strand
GCCCCTGCGCCGGAAAAGGATACCACCCAATTGGGCGGACAATGGTTTTTACAACCTGTGCTGGCTTCAGACACGGCCACCGGTAAAATTCCCCGGTTGGTGCTTGACCTTTCTACCAAAAAATTTACGGGCAATACCGGTTGTAACAATATGAGCGGGCAGTTTGATTTTACCGATTCAACGCTACAGTTTAACCACCGCATTATTACCACCAAAATGGCTTGTGTTGGGTATAACGAAAAAGAGTTTTTGGAAATGCTGCTACGCGCCAATAATTATAAGCTGCAAAGTGGAATATTGATCCTGCTATTTGATAAAACAGAATTATCACGCTGGACGCGTAAAGTAGCCCCGAAGCCGGTGGTGAATAAAACGTAGACCTTCGACTTCGCTCAGGTCTTTACGCTTGCTCCCTTCGACTACGCTCAGGGGTTTTCAAGCCTGCGGGTCTTATGCGATCAATTAAATAAGAGCTGAGGAACAACCACATGGAACCAATGCAATAACCCGCCAGCACATCTGTAAAATAATGCACCCGTAAATAAATGCGGCTAAAGCCAATACACAACAGCAAGGCTATTACCAGTAACAGCAATGTCCATTTTAATACGGGCATGGCTTTTTCTTCTTTCCAGATAATGATCATCAGCAAGCCATAAAAACAAGTGCTCATAAAGGCATGACCGCTGGGAAAACTGAGTCCCTGAGCGGGCGCGAGTAAGGGTATCAGCGGACGATGGCGGTTGAACAATAATTTCAACCCAAACATAATAAGCAAACTGCTGAGTGCAATGGCGCTTATTTTAATTGAGTACCGCCCTCTTTTTTTAATCCAAAAATAAATGCACAATAACACATTGGCCGGTATCAGAAAGTAGTGGGAGCCAAAGAAGGTAATGGCTTCCATTATATCAGTCATGCTCTTACTTACTAACGAATGGGCAAACGCAAAGGCTTTTTCATCGGCGCCGGTTTTATCGAGATAAAAAACCCGGTAGGCAATGAACAAAAAGCTAAAAAGACTGATCGTAAATACGAAGATCAGAATGATCAGTTCTTTTGACAGAATGACTACTTTATCGGCTACTTTCTTATTCTCGGGCGACAGATCCGTTTGTGTCATATGCTATTCAGTTAATCAGCGGCTTTACTTTCCTGTAACCATTCCCGGTAATATAAAACTGCCCTTATTTCGCTATAAGAAAATGCATCACCCAGTTTTTCTTTTACCGGGGTGGTAGCGGCAGTTTGCAGTTTCAATTCTTCTACGGTTTGAAGAATGATGGCTATTTTATTTTCAGCAACAAGGTCCTTAATGTCCAGCTCGCCTGTTCTTACAAAAGATGCGAGGTGGCTTTCAATAGTTGATGGGGCCAGTTGACGCAGGTTAGCAATTTCGGCAACATTTTTACCCTCTTTAAACAATTGCAGGCTTATTCGGTTCGAATCACCTTTTTGTGCTTTGGTGGTTTTCTTCTCCGCTTCTTCAGTTGTTTTTATACTCTCAGCTCTTTTCTGATCTTCTACCAATTGCAACAGATCAGCCGCTTTTGCACCTTTTACCAGTCCCTCTGTTATTTGAACCGACTGTTGTAACACTTGTTTTTTTCGTTGCACCAGCAAGAGTAACTGTTGCAGGTCGGTTATGTACTTTTTTGTTTTGAGCTTCAGTTTCATCTCGGCTATGTGACTGGTAATGGAGGTTTCCATTTCATTCATAGCCTGTAAAAAATAAGTACTGCCAGCTGTTACGCGCTGGTGAAGAAACTGGTAGCCATCCTGCGGAGCATTGGGCAATAATTGCTCCAGTTGCCTGGTAAACTTATCGGCCATCTCCTGCTGTTTTAAAGCAGCCCCTAACTGGCTTTTGCCCCAAAGGATACAGGCGTTTTTATCGGGTATGGTGCGTTTGTCGTAATCATCGTAATGCCTTTGCATACCTTCTGCCAGCTTTAACCAATCGAATGTTTGAACAAGGGAGCGGGTAATGAATAGTTGTTGTTCCTGCTGTAATTCCTGTGCCAGCTGATCTTCTTCCTGCTCCAGCCGGGTAAATTCAAGTACCCTTGGATCGGTATTTATGCTGGAAGGGTGAATGCGCGAATACAGTACCAGACCGGTCAGGGAGGTTAACCGGCTAAGGGCAACGTATACCTGTCCGGGTGCAAAGGAAGCACCCGCATCAATGATGGCTTTTTCAAAAGTAAGCCCCTGGCTTTTGTGAATGGTAATGGCCCAGGCCAGCCGCACCGGGTATTGTTTAAAGGAGCCCACCTCTTCCTCTTCTATTTTATCGTCTTCATTATTATACTGGTAACGAATGGACCGCCAGGTTTCTTTTTCCAGCAGCATGTCGTGCTCATCACCTTCAAACCGTACATACACTTCTTCCCCATTGATGCGGGAAAGGGTGGCGATCTTGCCATTAAAATACCGGCGGCTTTCACCTTTGTCGTTTTTAATGAACATGATCTGAGCGCCTTCTTTTAACTGCAGTACCAGGTCGGCGGGGTAGGCACGCTCATTAAAGTCGCCGGTTATCTCAGCCTTAAATTCGCAGGCCTGGCTGGAAAGTTTCTCCAGTTGATTCTGGTTGATGGTATCAGCCTTTGCATTATGCGTGGTAAGGGTAATATAGCTTTCATTTTCCGAGCTTTCATACCCAGGCAGGTAATGCTGGTGCAACAGGTCAAGGTCGGCAGCGGTAGCTTTATTATTTCGGATATTATTGAGTACGCCAATGAAGTCCTGCTCATGCTGGCGGTAGATCTTTTTTAGTTCCAGGTACAACGGTGGTTTTTGCTGCAAGGCCTGGGCATCGAAAAAGAAAGGGCTTTTATAGTGGTGTTTCAACAGGTCCCATTCTTCGTTTTTTACAACCGGTGGCAATTGAAACAGATCGCCAATGTACAGCATTTGTACGCCGCCAAAAGGTTCCTGGTACTTTCTTCTAATATGGCGAAGAATACAATCAATTTCATCCAGAATATCGGCCCGCAGCATACTTACTTCGTCAATGACGAGCAGCTCCAGCTCCTGCAGCAATACCTTTTTATCGTTGTTCAACCGCAAGCCTGCCAGCAGGGTATGCGGGGTATTGAAGGAGCTATTGCTGTTCCAGCCACTGGGTTGGGCTGGTAAAAACGAGCCATGGGGTAGTTGAAAAAAGGAGTGCATGGTTACTCCGCCGGCATTAATAGCCGCTCCGCCAGTGGGTGCTACCACCGCCAGTTTTTTAAAGGTGTTTTCCCTAATGTATTTTAAAAACGTGGTTTTGCCGGTGCCTGCCTTTCCTGTAAGGAAAAGATGGCGGTTTGTTTGATTCACAAACCGAACAGCCAGTTGAAATAAATGATTGGATGTATCGGTAGAAAAAGCCATAGTCACACGCACTTTGCGGCAAGATAAGTAATGGGGCAGAAAGGGCCACTAAAAATGATATTAAGCAAGTTTTTTGAAGTTAGGATGTATAAACGGGTTAGAGTTATAAAACAAGTTTTATATTGAGTTGAGCTATCTGGTCTTATATATACCATTAAATCTTAAAACTGCTTTTATGGATGAAAATACCATTCACCAGTTAATTCATGAAATCAATGGCTATAAAGTAATGCTTGATTTTGACCTGGCTGAGTTATATGGGGTAACCACCGGGGCATTAAATCAGGCTATGAAGCGTAACCTTGATCGCTTTCCACCAGATTTTTGTTTTCGATTGACCAAAGAACAATGGGAGTTTCTAAGATCACAATTTGTGATCTTAGACAAAGGAAGAGGTAAATACCCTAAATTCCTCCCTTATGCTTTTACTGAACATGGACCATGTTAGCCAGCATTTTAAGGAGTGAAAGGGCTGTAAAAATGAATATTGCTATTGTACGGGCTTTTATTGCCATGCGAAAGATAAGTATGCATTATAATGAACTAGCTGAGAAGATTAAGGAATTGGAAATCAAATATAACAAGCAATTTTCTGATATCTATGATGTGCTTGTGGCTATGCAGGAAGACAAAAAGCAGCTGGATGACTTTGCCAATCGCGAAAGAATAGGGTTTAAAACAAAATAGACATTCTCTAAGGTCACAATTTGTGACCTTAAGATGAAAAATAGGCATAATCCGCTGAAAATCAACAAAACTTGAGGTCACAAGAGGCATTAGTCTCTAAAAAACAACAAATCTTGATATCACAACTTGTGATATCAAGATTTGTTGCCTTAACCATGTGTGTACCTTGTGTGATCCTTGTGTGAACCATGTGTCAAATAGGCTGTTTCTCTAATGAAGCACACATGATTCACACATGGTTGACACAAAGTTGATGCATTAAACAGCTGCTTTTCAATGAATTATGCTCCTTAGAAGGTGTTTTTCTTGTCGTAAATAAATGATAATCAACTCGCAATGTGATCCTCTCACTCCCATTGCTCAGCTTGGTTGTGGCTTAGGCAGTTTCTGGTAGCTACCAGATATAAAATTTTTAAGCTTCGCATTAAATATTTTTATATCCACTATAAACCAGAGCTAAAAGGTTATTTTAGCAAATTTTGATGGAAAAATTTGCAAAAATGAAGGTATAGAATGTCATATTTTAGGTAATCAAATAAGAAAATGCGGCCATTTTTGTGTGATTTAGACAATAAAAAAACGGGGAAATTGTAGAAATGACCTATATTAGCAGTGGCTAAATGAAAAAAGCCACCTGTAGAAACAGCTGGCCTCTAACGATTGCTTGCCATATGAAAAAAGAGATAAATCTAATTTGTCTTTTTGAATACTGCATATTATCTTGCCGTATTCTCTTTTGAGCCTCTAATGATTGCTGATTCACTCTAACGATTGCTTCCCATAACCATTTTGCTCATTTGCTTATTCAAAAGTAGGATGTAAATTGGTACCTTTCAAACCATGTTGGTACCGGTTTAATTACGCCAAAAGTGTGAAAAAAATCCTAAAGCTCTTGCCGGCATTGAGTTTCAGGCAAATTTCATAATTATGTCCAACCGATTTACAGATGCGTTGTTTCAATTGGTTCACTCGCTGGAGAAGTCGGAAAAAAGGCACTTTAAGCTTTATATAAAAAGGAGTTCGGCTAACGAAGACTTGAAGATCATACGACTGTTCGACGCGTTGGATAAATTGCCAGAGTATGATGAAAAGTTGTTGCTTAAAAAGCTACCAGATATTCAGAAGCCGCAGCTTGCTAACATAAAGACCCATTTATATAAACAGTTATTAGGCAGCCTAAGGCTGTTAAAAGCCACCGAAAATATTGATCTTCAACTTAGTGAACACCTTGACCATGCGCGGGTGCTTTACAATAAGGGATTAAAACTGCAAAGCCTTAAAATTCTTGAAAGGGCTAAGGAGATCGCACGCGCCAACCAGAAATTTAATTTTCTGGCCCAGGTTATTTCCCTCGAAAAAAAGATTG
>CBIMFG010000361.1:0-5436 GCA_966243125.1 uncultured Niastella sp. | reverse complement strand
TTGCAATTGCAATCTTTGCCTTGAACCTTGAACCTTGAACCTTGAACCTTGAACCTTGAACCTTGAACTTTCTGTTATGAAAAAACTGCTCCTCCTAACGATAATTGTATCTTTTCATCACCAACTCTACTCCTGGGGCTTCTATGGTCATCGGCAAATAAATTATTACGCCGTATTTATGTTGCCGCCCGAAATGCTGGTACTGTATAAACCCAACATTTCCTTTTTAAGCGATCATGCTGTTGACCCCGACAAACGCCGCTATGCCGTGGTCGGCGAAGGCGCCCGCCATTACATAGACATTGATCGTTACGGCGTATATCCATTCGATTCACTCCCGCGTACCTTCTCCAAAGCCATTGAAAAATATGGCCGGGATACTTTACAGGCCTATGGCATTGTACCCTGGCATATTCAAACCATGCTGTACCGGCTTACTGCGGCGTTTAAAGAAAAAGACCAGATTAAAATCCTGAAGCTGTCGGCCGATTTTGGGCATTATATCGCCGATGCACATGTGCCCTTGCATGTATGCAGTAACCACAACGGGCAACTTACCAACCAGCATGGCATTCACGCCTTTTGGGAATCGCGCATTCCCGAACTGCTGGCCGCCACCAACTGGGACTTTCTGTTGGGAAAAGCCAGTTACATTGCAAACCCATTGGCATTTACCTGGAAGCGGGTGCTGGAAAGTGCTGCCGCCGCCGACAGTGTATTGCGTATTGAGCGGGAACTCACCGCGCAGGTTTCTGCCGATCGTAAATATTCCTTTGAACCACGCAATGGCCAGGTCATCAGGCAATATGCCACCTCCTTTTGCCTGGCCTATAACCAGCAATTGAATAATATGATAGAGCGGCGCATGCAACAATCCATTGCTGCCGTGGCCTCCTTCTGGTATACAGCCTGGGTAAATGCCGGCCAGCCCGATCTTAAACAGCTTACCCATAAAAATTTAAGCGAAGAAGACCTGCGTGAATTTGACCGGCTAAACCAGGCCTGGTTAGCCGGAAGATCGCTGGGTAAAGATTGCGATTAATTCATTCTGAACCAGTTGCGCATCCCCAACAAAATTAGAGGGGTCTTTAGTCCACCAAATTAGGTACCTTTGCACTCCTTCTAATTTAAGAGTGAAACAATGATGCACAATTTTAACTCGGGTCCCAGCATTCTGCCCCAGGAAGTATTCAAACAAGCCAGTGAAGCCATTTTAAACTACAACAATTCCGGTTTGTCGATCCTGGAGATTGGGCACCGCACCGATCTGTTTCAGGCAGTAATGGATGAAGCCATTGCTTTGGTGAAAGAATTAATGCAACTTGATGATCAGCATGAAGTGCTGTTTCTGCATGGTGGCGCTTCCACCCAGTTCTTTCAAATTCCCATGAACCTGCTGAACGATAACGAAATAGCCGCCTATACTGACACCGGTACCTGGTCGTCTAAAGCCATCAAAGAAGCTAAATTATATGGTCATGTAGAAGTAGTTTGCAGTGCTAAAGAATCAAACTACAACCACCTGCCCAAACAATTCACGGTTCCTAAAACCGCCAAATACTTCCACCTCACCTCCAACGAAACTATTCATGGTGTGCAGTGGCACGATTTCACGCCTTTTTATGAAGCCGGTGTACCCCTGGTGGCCGATATGAGTAGTGATATTTTGAGCCGGGTTATGGACTTTAATAAATTCGATCTTATTTATGCCGGTGCGCAAAAGAATATTGGCGCTGCTGGTGTAAACCTGGTGATCGTAAATAAAAACATATTGGGCAAAGTAAACCGCAAGCTGCCCACCATGATGGATTACCGTCAACACATCGAAAACGGTTCCATGTTAAATACGCCGCCTGTATTTGCGGTATATGTTTGTATGCTTACCCTGCGCTGGTTAAAAAACCTGGGTGGTGTAGCAGCTATTGAAAAGGTAAACAACGAGAAAGCACAATTACTGTATAATACCATCGATAGCAATCCGGTGTTTAAACCCACAGTGATCAACAAAGAAGATCGCAGTTTGATGAATGCCTGCTTTGTATTTGAAAATACCGATCTGGAAAAAGAATTTCTGACCCTGTGCAAACAGAATAATGTGTATGGCGTGAAAGGTCACCGCAGTGTGGGCGGGTTCAGAGCTTCCATGTACAACGCATTGCCCCTGTCGAGCGTACAGGTGTTAACCGACCTCATGAAAGATTTCGCTAACAAAAAAGGATAGGCCTCCCCCCAGCCCCCTCCAGCAGGAGGGGGAGGAACATTGTGGCTAGTTTTAAAAGATAATATAAACGCATAACACAAGTATAATGGCTAATATTTCTCCTTTCAAAGCCCTGCGCCCGCGTCCTGAGCTGGCTAAGCAGGTTGCCTCACGCCCTTACGATGTATTAAATTCAAAGGAAGCCCGTGAAGAGGTAGTAGGTAATCCCCATTCGTTCCTGCATATTACCAAATCAGAGATCGACCTGCCCGAGGATCTGGACATTCACAGCCAGCCGGTATACGACAAAGCCAAAGAGAATATTGCAGCGTTTATTCAACGCAGTATCTTATTCAGGGAAGACAAACCCTGTTATTATATTTATCAGCTGATCATGAATGGCCGCAGCCAAACCGGTTTGGTAGCAGCCAGTTCGGTTGATGATTACGAAAACGACGTGATCAAAAAACACGAGTTCACCCGCCCCGAAAAAGAGCAGGACCGTATCAATCACATTGCCACTACCGGCGCGCAAACCGGTAATGTGTTTCTGGCTTACAGAAACAATGCTGATATGGATACCCTGATCGAGAATTGGAAAAATACCCATACGCCGGTATATGATTTTGTAGCTGATGACGCTATCAGTCATACCATTTGGGTGATCACCGATGACGCCGTGAATAAACAGATCACAGAGCTGTTCAAAACAAAGATCCCGCAAACATATATTGCCGATGGTCACCACCGTGCTGCTTCTGCCGCCAAAGTGCGCAAATCACTGGGCACCCAGGCTAAGGAAGAAGCCGATTATTTCCTGACTACACTGTTCCCATCGAACCAGTTGTATATTATGGATTATAACCGCGTGGTGAAAGATCTGAATGGATTAACCGAAGCTGCCTTACTCGAAAAATTAGGCGCTTCGTTTACCATCGAAAAATCAGGCAGTGCAGTAGCGCCTGCTAACCTGCATCAGTTTGGCATGTACCTGAAAGGTCAGTGGTATATCCTTACCGCTAAACCCGGCACCTTCACCAACGATCCTATTGGCGTACTGGATGTTTCTATTTTGTCGAACCTGGTACTGGATCCGTTGTTAGGCATCAAAGACCAACGCACCGATAAACGCGTTGACTTTGTAGGCGGTATTCGCGGCTTAGGCGAGTTAGAAAAAAGAGTGAACAGCGGCGAAATGGCCGTAGCGTTCAGCCTGCACCCCGTTACTATTCAACAGTTGTTTGATATTGCTGATAGTGGTAACGTAATGCCGCCCAAGAGTACCTGGTTTGAACCGAAGCTGCGCGATGGTTTATTAACACACCTGATCTATAGTTAGCATGCTTTGGTTTAATTATAGGCATAGGTGACTTAAGTGGCGGGTTAACCAGTTGGCCAGTTAACAGGTTAACCAGTAATACAGAAAATCTGAGGCCGCAGGCCGAAGTAAAAATAGAAAGCCGGAAGGGCAGTTGCTAGCAATTAGTACTGCCTGCCGGCTTTCGGCTTTCTGTACCAGTAATCGGAGCCCTCGACCCTTCGACTGCGCTCAGGGCGCTCGGTATCCTGGCAGCCCCTTCGACCTTCCGCCAAAGGCGGACACGCGCTCAGGACGCTCAGGGCTTCTTCCCCCTTTATCAACATTATCAACGCTATCAACCCTATCAACCCGCCCCTGTATTCCCTGATCAACTGGTCAACCCGTCAACTGGTCAACCCGTCAACTGGTCAACTCGTCAACTCGTCAACTCGTCAACTTGTCAACGTATTAACTTGTCAACCCTAACCACCAACTTTTAACTTTCCCAACCCCTCACAACCCTTATCTTTGGAACCGTATGAAACATCTTTTACCAGTTGTAGGCTTAATATTGGCCGTAAATATAACACAGGCTCAAACCGAGTCTGGCGATGTGAAAACCGTACAGGAAACGGCCAAAAATTACATGAAACAGGGCGACTATAGCAACGCCGTGCTGGTGCTGAACCGGGGATTGCAAACCAATACCGATAACCTGGAACTGCAAAAAGACCTGGCCTTTGCTTATTACCTTAACCGCGATTATGTTCACGGTATTGAAGTAGCCAGTAAATTCCCTACTCGTCCTGATGTTGATGTGCAAAGCTTTCAGATATTGGGCATGTTGTACAAAGCCATTGAAGAAGTAAAGGAATGCGAGAAAATGTACAAAGCAGCCCTGAAGAAATTTCCCAACAGCGGCACCCTGTACAACGAGTATGGCGAAATGTTATATACGAAAAAGAATTACGCCGAAGCTGCCAAACTATGGGAGAAAGGCATTGAAACCGATCCCAACTTCTCCGGCAACTACTATAATGTAGCCAAATATTACTATTTCACTTCCGATAAAGTATGGCCATTGATCTACGGCGAGATCTTTATCAACCTCGAAAGCTATTCAAAACGCACTGCCGAAATAAAGATGGTGTTGCTGGATGGCTATAAGAAATTGTTCACCGATGCCAACATCACCAAAGATCAGGATACAAAAAATGACGTTGTGCGGGCCTTCCTCGATGTAATGAAATCGCAATCTTCATTTGTTGGCGCTAACGGTGTTACACCGGAAACATTATCGGCTGTACGCACCAAATTTGTGCTGGAATGGTTCTCAAAATATGCCAAAGGCCTTCCCTTCCGCCTATACGAATATCACCAACAGCTGTTAAAAGCAGGTATGTTCGATGCCTATAACCAATGGGTATTTGGCACTGCCGCCAACCTGCCCGCTTACGAAAACTGGACCAAAACCCACCAGGAAGAATACAATAAGTTCGACTACTTTCAACGCAACCGGGTTTTCAAATTACCCGCAACGGGACAATACTATCAAACAGTAAAATAAATAACTAAAAAGCCCCGACCTTACCGCCGGGGCTTTTTTTATTAGTGTAGAATTGCTAAATTCATTAAAGAACCGAGACCGGCTTCTAAAACTACAGCTATGACCGAACCCAAACGTCTATTCGATTGCCTTGAATACCATTTAAAAGAAAACAGGTCTTTGCCCAACGTATTGGTAGCAAAGGAAAATGGTCAATGGAAACCCCACAGCACGCAGGAAGTTAAAGCTACCGTAGATAAACTGGCGGCAGGATTACTGAATCTGGGCGTGCAATGTGGCGATATGACCGCCGAAAATCGCGACAAAATTGCCATTCTCAGTAAAAACCGCCCTGAATGGGTTATGCTCGATCTGGCTGTACAAAAAACG
>CBIMFG010000360.1:0-5451 GCA_966243125.1 uncultured Niastella sp. | reverse complement strand
ATCCGCTTCTTTTCACCAACCGAACTGGTTGATTTCTTCAGGGCAAAAAAGCAGGCTGATTATGACAACTCACCGTTGACGAACTGCACCACCAAGGATTATTATTTCCCTATTCCTTTAAAGGAATATCAGTTGAATCCTGAGAAAATGTACCAGAATGATGGGTATACTCAATAGAGATAGCCATAAGTAATAATCAAAACGATGCCGGTAATAATCTACCGGCATTGTTCGTTTCAGAAGAAATTGATCCCTTATGGAACAAAGCCAGGATGAAAGGCTGAAGGCGTTGCGGCAGCAAACAGAAAAATACGGAAAAATATTTGCGGAACAAGTGGCCAATGGATTGCAGAGAGGTGGTTATGTAGCGCATAGCCACCGGGATTATTGCGGTATGGGTCTGGAGTTCAGGGATGGCGTGTTTACATATGCCGAAGTACATGATGGCTATTTTACCGAATATGCATCCTTACAATGGTCCTCAAGGGAATTGTTTATAGCATGGCTGGCCAATCAGTCTGATGCTTCCCTGGCCCGGTTCGATAACGATTCCTGGTATTGGGGTAACCAAACCATTGATCGTAAACGGTTAGAACCCATCGCGTATAAGGGAAGATAGAAGGGCTCCAAGCTCCAAGCTATAAGCCGTTGCGGCGGAAAACATAATAAAAAATCACGCAAATTTTAGTTGCGTGATTTTTTTGTATTGGGCTTGAAGCTTGCAGCTTATGGCTTGAAGCTTTTACTTCCAGCCTCCGCCTAAATTCCTATATATATTTACCACAGCGCTCAGCTGGTCTTTTCTTGTTTCTACCAGTTCCAGTTTCGCTTCCAGTGCATCCCGTTGGGTTAACAGCACTTCCAGATAATCGGCGCGGGCATTTTTGAACAGGTCGTTCGAAATGCCTATGGAGGTAATCAATGCATCAACCTGTTTTGATTTCAGGTCGTAGCTTTTTTCCAGGTTGTTGATGTTCGATACCTGGTTACTTACTTCCATATAAGCATTCGTAATGCTGCGCTGATAATTGTACAACGCCTGCAGTTGCCGGGCGTTGGCACTGTTAAACTCAGCCTTGATCGCATTCCGGTTTACCAATGGGCCCATCATTTCGCCTGCCAGGTTGTATAAGATCGACTCGGGTAAGCGGAACAGATAGGTAGGGCTGAATGCCTGCAAACCTACTGCGGCTGAAAGCCCCAGTGATGGGAAAAATTCAGCACGGGCAATCTTTACATCCAGTTTCGCAGCCGCCAGGTCAAGCTCCGCCTGTTTAATATCCGGGCGATTGATCAGCAGTTGCGAAGGAATACCTGAGTTAACTACAGCCGGCACCAGGTTTACCATATTAGTGGTATCGCGGTTGATGGCTTGTGGAAAGCGGCCTAACAAAAAGTTGATCCGGTTTTCGGTTACTTGTATGTTTTGCAGCAGATCAAACTCCAGGCTTTGTGTTTTCAGCACTTCTGCTTCAAATTTCCGCACGGCCAGCTCAGTTACGCGGGCTGCTTCTTTTTGAATTTTTACGATCTCCAACGCATTTTTCTGCAGCTCTATGTTTTGCCGAACGATCGTTAACTGGTTATCGAATGACAGCAATTCATAATAAGAATTAGCTATTTCGGCAACCAGGTTGGTCACTACAAAGTTCCGGCCTTCTACCGATGACAAATACCTGGTAACAGCCGCTTTTTTGGAATTATGCAGTTTATGCCAGATGTCTACTTCCCAGTTGGCAAAAGCAGCTACGGTAAAGTCGCCCAACGGATCGGGCATTTCTTTGCCGGGTTTTATTTCGGTAGTAGCGTCACCTGCACCCTGGCTGGTGTAGCGGCCTACTTTTTCAACGCCAACACCACCTCGTATGCCTACCTGAGGCAGTAATGGCTGTTGTCTGAATTTGATGTCGTTCCGGGCTATCTCCAGTTCCTGTAAAGTAATCTGAAGCTCCTGGTTACGTTGCAGTGCTGAATCTATCAGGCTCACCAGGTTCTTATCTGTAAAGAACTGCCGGTAAGGGATCGCTGCAATGTTGGTAGTGTCTTGTTTGTCGTTGTAGGATGTGGGTACCGACTTGTTTTCGTGAACTTCCACAAGGGCCGGAACTTTACAACCTGCTATAGCCAAACATACATATGCCAGACTTACGGTTCTCTTTATACTAAATTTAAACATTATGATCGATTTCTTCAGTTAACGGATTTTCATCTTCATCACTAACCATTCTGCGTTTTTCGGCTATTTTACCAAATATGTAATACAATCCGGGTATTATCAGCACGCCAAATACAGTACCGAAAAGCATACCGCCTGCAGCCGCTGTACCAATGGTTCTGTTACCCACTGCACCCGGACCATGTGCTATACACAACGGTATTAAACCGGCAATGAAAGCGAACGAGGTCATCAGGATGGGACGGAACCGGATGCGGGCGCCTTCCATCGCTGCTTTCAATACGGTAGAACCTGCCCGGTGCCGTTGTACGGCAAACTCTACGATCAACACGGCGTTCTTACCCAACAAACCGATCAACATTACCATGGCCACCTGTGCATAGATGTTATTCTCCAGTCCTGTACATTTCAGCAACAGGTAGGAACCGAAAATACCAGGAGGCAGTGAAAGAAGCACCGCCAGTGGCAGAATAAAGCTTTCATATTGCGCAGAAAGAACCAGGTATACGAAGCCCAAACAAATAAGGAAGATCACAATGGCGCCATTACCCTGGGCAACCTCGTCTTTAGAGATACCCGCCCAGTCAATACCAAATCCTCTGGGCAATCTTTTTTGTGCTTCTTCGGTAATAACCTTAATGGCGGTACCACTACTGTAGCCAGGTGCGGCCGAGCCGCTTATCTGCGAACAGTTGTACATGTTATGCCTGTTGTTCTCCGACAGGCCATACACTTTTTCCATTTTCATAAAGGCCGAAAAGGGTACCATCTCATCCCTGCTATTCTTCACATACAGTTTCAAAATGTCTTCCGGCAACGCGCGGTATTGCGGTGCTGCCTGTACAATCACTTTGTACTGACGGCCAAATTCAATAAAGCTGATCTCGTAGTTACTTCCTATTAAGGTAGAAAGCGTATTCATGGCATTGTCGATGGTAATGCCTTTTTGCTGGGCAATGTCATTGTCAACGCTCAACATATATTGCGGGAAGCTGGCGCTGTAAAAGCTGAACACCGAGGTGAGCTCTTTTCGCTTACTCAGTTCTTTTACAAAGTCATTACTTACCTCTTCCATCTTTTTATTGCCATTGGTTCCTGATCTATCCAGCAGGCGTAATTCAAAACCGCCCGCTGCACCATAACCGGGAACGGCAGGTGGCATAAAGAATTCAATGTTAGCGCCCGTAATATCTTTTGCTTTTTCTTCCAGTTCTTTAATGATCTCCTGCACAGAGTGCTTGCGTTCGTCCCAGGTTTTCAGGTTAATCAAACAAGACCCGGAGTTGGAACCAGTACCTTCTGTAAGGATCTCGTAACCTGCCATGGACGAAACGGAGGATACGCCTTCAATACCTTCGGCAATTTTTTGCAGTCTTTCTGCAATTTCATTGGTTCTTTCCAGTGATGATCCCGGCGGTGTTTGAATTACCGCATAAAACATACCCTGGTCTTCGTTGGGGATAAAGCCGGATGGAACGGATTTGTTCAGGAACCAGGTACCGGCGCAAAACGCACCCAATATTAAAAAGGTAACCAGTCTTCTGCTAACAATACCGCCCAGTATCTGCACATACTTTCCCTGCATGCGGTTAAACCCGTTATTGAATCCATTGAGGAATCTGTTGACAGGGTTTTTACTTTTGGGTTTACCATGGTTATTCTTCAATATCATGGCACACAGCGCGGGCGTAAGCGTTAACGCTACCACACCCGACAAAATGATCGCAGTAGCCATGGTGATGGAGAACTGGCGGTAGAAGATACCTACCGGTCCGCTCATAAACGCCACGGGAATGAACACCGACGCCATCAGGAAGGTGATGGCAATGATGGCACCGCTGATCTCATGCATCGCTTTTTTGGTTGCCTTCAGCACCGATAAATGTTCTTCTTCCATTTTCGCGTGCACCGCTTCAATTACCACAATGGCATCATCCACCACCACACCAATAGCCATTACCAGGGCAAACAAGGTGATCAGGTTCAGCGTAATGCCAAAGAACTGCATGAACGCGAATGTTCCTACCAGTGATACCGGTACAGCCATGGCCGGAATAAGGGTTGAGCGCCAGTCGCCCAGGAACAGGAACACCACAATACCCACCAGAATAAATGCTTCCACCAACGTATGCACTACTTTTTCAATAGAGGCATCCAGGAACTTTGAAACGTCGTAACTGATCTCATATTCCATTCCCGGGGGGAAGGTATTGGCTTTGATCTCCTTCATTTTCGCTTTCACGTTCTCGATCACCTGACTGGCATTGCTACCGTACGATTGTTTTAATACAATGGCGGCAGAAGATTTACCGTTGAGGGTAGAATAAATATCGTACATCGAGCTTCCAAACTCCACTTCAGCCACATCTTTCAGGCGAAGGATCTCACCATTGGGGTTTGATTTTAATATAACATTTTCGTATTGCTCTTTTGTTTTGAACCTTCCGGTATACTTCAGTACATATTCGAACGACTGTGATCTTTTACCCGAACTTTCACCGGTTTTACCAGGCGAAGCTTCCAAACTTTGCGAACTCAACGCTTCCATCACTTCGTCGGCTGAGATCTTATAAGCCAACATGCGATCAGGTTTTAACCAAATACGCATGGCATATTCGCGGTTACCCAAAATGTCGGCAAAACCAACACCGTCTATCCTTTTTAATTCAGGCAGCAGGTTAATGTCGGCAAAGTTGAACAGGAACCGTTGATCTGCGTTCTTATCATTGCTGTACAGGTTGATGTACATGAGCATGCTCGATTCCTGACGGGAGATCTTTACACCTTCACGCACAACCAATGGCGGTAGTTTATTCACCACCGAGGCAACCCTGTTTTGAACGTTTAACGATGCCTGGTTAGGATCGGTACCCAGGTTAAATACTACGTTTATTTCAGCCTCACCGTCGTTACCTGCATTGGAGGCGATGTATTTCATGCCCGGAACACCGTTGATGGCCCGCTCCAGGGGAATGATCACCGATTTAACCATCAAATCACCATTTGCACCCGGATATGATGCAATTACATTCACCCTGGGTGGTGAAATGGATGGGAATTGGGTTACCGGCAAACCCATAATAGCCAGCACCCCCAGAAAGACAATGACGAGGGAGATAACTATAGATAGAACCGGTCTTTGTATAAACTTATTAAACATTGACTACACTTTAGATATTGAACTATTCTGCCTTCAACCGCAGGTTATGAATTACTTCTTCTGGTTTTTCATACTCATAGGTGATCTTATCATCATCCTTTACTTTCTGAACACC
>CBIMFG010000359.1:0-5459 GCA_966243125.1 uncultured Niastella sp. | reverse complement strand
CGAAAAGCCCCAGCAATGGCCCGTAAGTATACCCGGCCAGATCGAGTATTTTATCTATAATACTACGGCTTCCTATTCTGTAAAAAATCATAATACAAATAAGGAAGATCACGGTAAATGTAAGGTGTACCGTTAGTCTTAATTTCTTTTGTTGCTTTTCGGTAAGATCGGTACGGCGTTTCAACCCCAGAATATCTATACAAAAAGAAGAGGTCAGTGCTGTAAGGGCCCCATCGGCACTGGGGAACAGGGCGCTGATCAACGCAATAATAAAGATGATAGAAATAGCCTGCGGCATCATTTGTAAAGCAATAGTAGGGAACAGGGCATCACCCAATACATTTTGACCATTGGCTATAAATTGATGCGCGGTAGTGCCTGCAGCAGTAGTAGCCTGGGTATATTCAGCTCCATGGTTTAATGCGTACAGGTATAACAAACCACCCAGCAACAGAAACAAAAAGTTTACCCCGGCACTCACCAGATTAAAGGTGATCATGTTCTTTTGCGAATCTTTCAGATTCTTTACACTAATATTCTTTTGCATCATTTCCTGATCAAGCCCAAACATGGAAATGGTGATAAATGCCCCGCCAATGATCTGCTTTAGAAAGAACCCGCCGCTCTTGGGATCTGTATTAAAAATGGTAGTATATCCTTTGTGGGTGAGCGTGCGCATGGCATCGCCTACCGAAATATGCAGGTTATTTAAAATATACACTACTGTTACTACCAGCCCTACCAGCATCAGCGTTGTTTGCAGGGTATCTGTATAAACAATAGTTTTTACGCCGCCTTCAAACGTATACAACAGTATCATCACCAGTATTATCAACGCAGTTACAACAAAGGGAACGCCAAAGCTTTTCAAAATAAATTCCTGCAGTACAAAGATCACCAGGAACAAACGTGCAGTGGCCCCTACGGTGCGGGAAATTATAAAGAACAAGGCCCCCGTTTTATACGCAATGGTACCAAACCGCTTTTGCAGGTAATTGTAAATGGAGGTAAGGTTCATTTTGTAATATAGTGGCAGCAACACAAAAGCCACCACCAGGTACCCAAAGAAATAACCGATCACCACCTGAAAATAAGCAAATCCTTTATGCACATTACCCGCAAAATCACCTACTGTACCGGGCACCGATACAAACGTGACGCCACTCAGCGACGTGCCCACCATACCAAATGCCACCAGCATCCAGTTTGAATTGCGGTTACCTATAAAAAACGAATCGTTGTTCGAATTGCGAGATGTTACCCACGCAACAACCAGCAACAAAACAAAATAACCGATCACAAATGAAAACAATAGGGATGCAGACATAAATTAAAGACGATTAAACGGTTCGTAAAGGTATTGAAGGTAATAAAAATGTGTTTTACTATTGCTGATAATCCATTTATCTTAGAGGCTGTAGAAAAACAGCCAACATGAAGATAGAATCGGTAGTAGTTTTTTGCGGTTCCAAAAACGGACAAAACCCCATGTATGTAAAGCATACTGCAGAACTCGGCAAACTGATTGCCTTGCTGAACCTGCGGATGGTATATGGAGGCGGTAAAGCAGGATTAATGGGTGTAATTGCCGATTCGGTTTTGGCCAATGGCGGCAAGGTAATGGGCGTAATTCCTAAAATTCTCACCGAATGGGAAAGCCAGCACACGGGTTTAACAGAACTGTTTGTAGTGCCTGATATGCATACCCGAAAAAAGATGATGTATGAAATGGGCGATGCCGCCATTGTATTACCTGGCGGCTTTGGTACCCTCGATGAATTGTTTGAAATGCTTACCTGGAATCAACTCAGGATCCACGATAAGAAAATATACATTCTGAATACCGAAGGCTTTTACAATCACCTGCGGTTGCACTTACAGCAATTGAAGAAAGAAGGTTTTTTGTATGAGTTGCCCGAAGAGCGCATCATCTTCTGTGATACGCCCGTTGAAATTTTTAATAAGATCGGATAACACTAGAACATACCGAAATTATAACCAAAGTTAAAGAAGGCGCGGTTGCCATAGGGGCTGCGCTCTTGCTGTAACAGGTCGTAATTGGCGGTTACAATAAAGTATCCCCCGCCGGCAGGTATGGCCGCACCAATACCGCCTAATAAAGAAGGAACGATCTTATTAGGCAATTTTTGATCGGGGTTTCCATCATAAAAATGATACTTCAACCAGGTGTAGTTAGCCTCGGGTTGAACCTGTAAAAAAATGTAATCGATCGGGTATACACGGCCGAAGATGTTCAAACCGGTTACGCCATACGTTTCCTTATAATTTTGATTTACGTCGGCATAATCATACTTATAACTGGAATAAAGAAAGTTTACACCGGCGCCGGCAGCCAGATAACGGTTAAACCGGTAGCCTATTTGTGGCGATACATTTACCAGGGTTGAATAATTACCAAAGGCCAAACCAAAGTTACCACCAAAGAACAGTTTGCTTTTATCGAAACCACCACTTTTCGGCGGTTCATCATCGCCCCTATCCTGGGCCACCGCTACAACGCTGCAGAGCGCAAACAAACAGGCAGTTATTAAATATTTCTTCATAGCCATTAATTTCCTGCAAATTAGCGAATGAGGAAATTCCCCAATAAATTAGATCTGTTAAGATGTTGGTAATAGCATAAAACTCTATGTATATCAATCAGTAAGATTATTTTGTGCAATCATGTGGATAAGTTCCATTTTTTTATAATCATCACTTAGCGAACACCTTACATCTAAACAATTAAAAACATGCCCGCCATACCCACTCCGGGATATTTGATTTATTGGGTTTTGTTATTACTTTTATTGTGCGTATATATCCCATCCACTGAAAACCGTTAAGGATTAACAGTTTGTAGCTTATTATCAACACCACAAATCCTTGGAAATTCCCCTCAGACCTGGTTAACCTCAAAGTGTTAATCTAACAATCCTGTAAAGCCGTTTTGTACATAATTGTATTTAGTTCCTGACAGCCATATGTATTTTCAATACCTGTGCAAACCGTACGTATCCATACGTCCCTTGAGAAAACAAACTATTGTTTTCACTTAACGTACGAGAATGAGAAGATGTATTCTGGCTATTGATGATAGCAAAGCAATCAGGTTTTTATTACACACAGTACTTGGAAAAGATTATCAGGTAGTTACCGCTCCCGATGCCTGTTCGGCCATGTTTTGGTTAGCGAAAAAGAATTTGCCCGATCTGATCATCGCCGATCCGCAGTTGCCCGATGTTCAGGATTGGGAACTGATCGCCGAATTTTCATCGAGCGCTATTTACCGGGATATTCCTTTGATCGTTTTATCATCCCTGGATAAAGATGTAACCACCGCCAAATGTCTTAAATATGGAGTAACAGATCATTATATGAAACCCTTTAACCCGCTCGAATTAAGTGAAACAGTCCAAAAACTCTTGAGCAGGGTGGCCTCAAAATTGAATAAGAACGAAGTGAACTAAGCGAAAGCCGGTTTATTAACCGGGATTGAAAAACAAAAACTGATGGTATGGACCTTACAATTCTACCTACTAAGCAAATTATTAATACATACAAGCGCTATAGTTTGCCTGCCGAAAAAGAACCAACTGATATAAAGAAGTTGCAGTTCTTTTATATAGGTACGCAAACCCGTTATATTGAACAACTGAAGGAACACTTTGAATTCGGTTATACTACCCTTAGCGCCGACAATGCCATGTATACGTTAAAGCGGTTGTTGAAGAAAGCCGACGACGTTACCATCCCTTCTATGATCATTGCCGAAGGAGCATTAGGAACTGAACATTTAGTAGAGCTGCATAAATTCATTTACAGCCATAAAATCATGGCGGATGTGCCTTTTATTGTTGAAGTAACAGGATTGCCTAATGAGGAGATAAACCGCTTAAAACGCTATACGTTTATTGATGAGTTGTTATTCCTGAATGAATTTACCGCCCCCGCCCTGCTGAGCAAGGTGGGCTTTTTGCAAAGAATGAAACAAAAGCGGGTGCAACAACCTGAAACCTGTAAAATAGAAACATCTTTCCGTCCATATGCCGATGCAAAGGCGGTGGTGAAAAGAGGGCTCGATCTGCTGATCGCGTCTGTTTTGCTGGCAGTAGTTGGTCCTCTGATGTTGTTGGTGGCACTGGCAGTAAAGCTTGATACGGGTGGACCGGTGCTGTATACAACGTTAAGAACCGGCCGTGGTTACCGCATCTTCCATTTGTATAAGTTCAATACAATTGTTCTGGATGCAGTGAAAAAGAAAGAAGGTATTACCATTAGCCGAGTGGGTTTGTTCCTGCGCAAAACCAGTTTAGATGAGCTGCCGCAGTTGCTGAATGTATGGTTGGGCGATCTGTCGCTGGTTGGCCACCGGGCACTGCCGTTATACGAAGCAGAAAAGCTAACTACCAATACAAACGCTCATCACTTTTTATCCCCTGCTGGTCTTACGGGCTGGCAGATCAGGAAAAATGGCAAATTGGTTATGCCGGTTGAAGCGCCCCTGGCGCCTGCTACCGACAAATCTGATCTGTTGTATGATATCTGGTTGATGGCAAACAAGTCATCAGCCGCTATTCACAAGTAGAACGCCTGATTTACATATCGCACGATTTATTAAGCCCAGTCCCTCGCCAGTTGGTGAGGGATTTTTCTTTGAGGGCAAAGGGCAGAGAAATGAAGAATGACAAATGAAAAACAGAGTAATGAAAAAGTAAAGAACTTAAAACACAGAACTAAGAACTTAGAACAAACAACCCTGTCAACACTATCAACTTGTAAACCCGTCAACTGGTTAACTGGTCAACCGGTCAGCCTTTCCCTTAAAAACAAAAATCCCCCCGGATAAACCAGAGGGATCTATAGTTGATTTCAGTTGAAACTATCTAATCTTATCCAACAGTAGTAGCACCTTCTACCAGCACAGTAACTTTATTACTTATCACTTCAACAAACCCACTTTGGATCTCATAAAAAGCCAGGTGATTGCTTTTATCTTTTAACACTTTTACCCTTCCGGATGCCAGTGCGCTTACCAGCGGAGCGTGTTTATCAAGCACTTCAAACTTACCGGTTATACCAGGCAGTTGAACGCCATACACCTCACCACTGAACAGCTTCTTCTCCGGAGTTAAAATCTCAAGGTTCATATTATAATGTGCTAAAGTTGATAATTAGTTTATTAACCCTGGGCTTGTGCCAACAGCTTCTTACATTTTTCGATAGCATCATCGATGGTACCTACCAGGTTGAATGCTGCTTCAGGATATTCATCTACTTCACCATCCATGATCATGTTAAAGCCACGGATAGTTTCTTCGATTGGAACCAGTACCCCTTTCAAACCGGTAAATTGCTCAGCCACATGGAAAGGTTGTGACAGGAAGCGTTGTACTTTACGGGCGCGGAATACAGTTTGTTTATCTTCTTCACTCAACTCATCCATACCAAGGATGGCG
>CBIMFG010000358.1:0-5469 GCA_966243125.1 uncultured Niastella sp. | reverse complement strand
GGTGAGATTTACCTCACCAACACCCATAAAGAAGAACACGGCATTGGTGGCTATCTCAATGTTTTTAATAGTCTCCTTTGTAATGGTTTTCTTAATATTCCAATACAACATGATTGCAGGAATAAAAAGTTTTTGACCCATGGTAGACTTTATGTTGCCGCCTATATTAAACTTTACCGGCAGGTCAACTACAGGAACCACCCCTATAAAATCAAATGGCCTCAGCGGGTAGGTGGTTAGCGATACGGTGGTAAGCCGTCCCTGCGCATCATAGTTTTGCGTAAAGCAGGGCCCATCATAGTCCCTGAATTCAAAAACCATTCGGTTATCGTCTCTATACTCGCCTAAAATGTTTTTTGAATAGAAATTATAGTCCTTAGTAGGATCGTACGTTAAAAAGTTGCAGTAATTGGAAGCGGTAGCCAACGAGCTATAATCATTTGCATATGCTTCATAGGCATACTGGCTAACAGTTAGTATGAAGTTGGTATAATTATCCGCACCCGCGCCCTCGTCCTGCAACTTGAAAATAAGATTTTTGAGAACAGTGTTGTTTTCATTCAGAAAATCAAGCAACTGCCGGCGTTGGTTGGGTGGTGTACCTTTAACGAGGTTTACGATCAGGTTTTCGCAGAAGTTTAGCTGCAGCACCCAGTTGTTGCCATCGCCACAAACGGTTCCGCTGGCCAGCTGTTGCAGCAGGCATTTGCGGGTGTCGAGGCTCAGGTCCTGCAGGGACGTGCTGATATCGTAGGAACCATCACCTAACCCTCTTGAGTATAAAGCCTGCAGCTTACTTCGCAAAGTGCTGTCATTGGCACAGGTAGTACTGGCCGTAATGGGTGAGAACGACAGGAATACGTTCCTTATAAATTCAGACAAATAATTGTTCCGGCTTTCTGAGGATTCATTCGCCGACTGATCGTCAGTACTGGAATGAGCCGATACATAGGAAGAAACATTTTGTATGATCTCCTGATCAACGCCCTGACTAAAAAAATATCCATCAACAATAAATGTCTTTGGGGTATTTACCGTTACTTCTTTGGTGTGTAGCCCGCTTGCTGCTATATTATTATCTACATTGCTATATTCCGTTACAATTTGTGTGCTGGGAAACGACTTATATAAATTGAAAATAAAACAAATGATATAACTCTCATTGTCTATGATATTCTTTAACTCGGCATTTGCGCTGCTGTTTTTAACCTTCGACAATATTTTATTGATCAGCGCCGCATCTTTGTCTGTGATGGTTCCTTTGGTTTCCTTTACCTCATTTTCATAAGATGCGGAACGCATGGCAGACCAGTCGTAATTTTTGTCGGTCTCGTCAACGTTATCGTAATTGTAAATGCCGGATACAACAAAGTAAATTTTCTGGCCCTTGTATTTGGTATTCTCCAAATAGGTGTTGCGCAACTCATTTATCCAGGTATTGAGCTTATCGGTCTCAACGGTGATGTCCATATCCAATACCGCCTGGCTTATCCAGCCACGCTTTCTCCATAACTGCAGCGCATTTTGACCGGTAAAATGGGGGAAGAACCAGCTGGGCGCCTCTTCAGTTGGCACATCCATTATTATATAATTCGCCCTGTCGTTCTCTCCGGTCTTTTCAAAGGCCTGGTTTTCGTGGATGCGGTCAAGTATCTTTTTGCCTAAATGGGCTACGTATTCATCTGATTTGTTTGGTAGCTGCGCCATGGCCGACGTAGCAGCCAAAAACAGGAGCAGCAATAAACCTTTCAATACAATATTGGTTCTCATAGTTATTGTTCCTTAGCAATGATTAATTGTATTCTGTTTACTATTTCCTTTTTAGCGAGCACCAGCAGTTCCTGATCTGTTTTTCCGTTTTGTTTGGCATCAATGATCAGCTTTAAGAGGTTGCTGCCACCAAGCGCCTGGTCATCTGAGAAGAATTGCGTAATAGTGGCAGTGTCTTTGTAAAAAGTATTTATCGCCGTTGCAATTTTACTCAGCTTTCCTTTGGTCACAGATTGAAGATAGGCGCCTGCTTTGGTGTTGTACTGTTTCATTTCGTCGGTTATTTCATCGGCGTTTATGGTAACAGTGGTCACACGGCCAATGAGCACGGTGCCGGTAAGCTGTCCGGTTATATTTTGCTTGCTGTATAATTCGTCGGTAAAGTCTTTTTTACTTTTTGTTGCTTCTTCTGCATTGTACAGGTCTTTACTTTCTGTGCTTAACTCTTTTAGTGCTTTTATGATCACTTCTGCCACGCCTTTCACCAGCTTGTCTTTTTCTTTTGAGATGGCATCCAACGCTTCCTTCGAATCTTCATATTTCTTTTCTGCTGCATCCATTTTGTTTTCAGCCTCTTGTTTTTCCGCAGCGGTAGCGGCATTGTCGTATGCCTGTTTGGCTTGCTGATAAGCGGTCCGGGCGTCTTCCATTTGGGAGAGGGCATTGTTCAGGCTGTCCTTCAGAGCCTGGGGCAGTTCTTTTTCCGCCAGCTCTTTTACTTTGTCCTCCAGTTGTTGCCATTGCGCATCCTCATCTTTTACGGAGCTGTTGAGCAACTGTTTTAAACCATCGCTGAGGTTTTTAATAACGGTGTTGATGGTTTCAGTGTGTTTGCGCCAGGCATCAACGCCCTCTGTGTCAAAATTCACTTCACCGGCCGTTACCTGCATGGAATTATCTATCTGTATGTTGTCGAAGGATACGCTCAACTCCATGTCAAGCATAAATGGTATGGTAACTGTGCCGGTTCCTTTGTAATAACCCGGTTGTAAAGCCTGCACCTGGTTCAGCTTTAATTCAAACTGGCCATAATGCACTATGTCGTTGTGTATGGCGTTCAAATAAGGTTGGCCGTTATAGGTGGCTAATATGCCGGGCCCTTCTTTACATGCTACCGGCTTTTTTTTCGGGGTGGTAAAGCCTGCGATATCGCTGAATAAACCCGGGCTGCCGCCTTTAATGCCCTGTACGCGGGTTTCATAGGCAGTGCTCTCTTCGAGGTTATTTACGAAAAACACCGTGTCGGTTAAGGTGGTGTTGAACCAGTTGTTGGCGTTGCCTTTTTTACGATAGTATACGGTGTATTGATCGTACTTAATGTTGTTATCGGGTTGCCAGCCTATTTTGGCATTGTTCTCATTCATTGCCTGTGCATAGATCACCAGTGGGCGGGCATTGTTCCAGTTGGTGCTGTTATCGGCTGTATAGGTGAAATAACAGGGCTGTGAGAAACCGTTATTTTTGAATGCCTGTTGCCCCTTTTCATCAATGGCCTGTACCCGCCATACATAGTTCATGCCTGTTAACAGGGCCGGTTCGCCGGCACCGTATACTACACTGTTAGTGGCGGTACGAGTGGTATAAATTGGTGCTACATTCTGTACAATGTCGTTGGGGTTGCGGTTATCGCGATTTTCATAAACACTCAGTTCGTATACCGTGTTTTGCGCGGCGGCATTACCCATGCTCATAGGCACCCAGCTGAAAATAACCTGCTGGGGCGATAAGGCCGGCAGCTGCATGCCACAAGCAGGGTAATTAAGCAACGGTGGTTCGGGCAGGGTTAAAAAATAATTAGCGCAATAAGGGGTACTTACTACTACATCGGGACGGCTATAATCATTTGCTGTAACGCAAATAGAAGTATATCCTTCGGGCAGGTTGGGATTGGTGAGATACCTGTCGCGATTAAAATTAATGAAGTCGAGGTGGTTGACATCGAAATATTGTTGCAATTCGGTTCCATCCAGAATAACAGGCGTGCCGGGCGCCACCGTAATGGGGGCGGGTTGCCAGTCGCTTTTGGTACGGAACAACACCTGTCCGTTAACACTAACCTCTATTCGCAAAAAGAAGCGATAGGAACTCTGCGTAAGGTCGCGTTGCAAGGCAATAACACGCAGTTTGTCGTTACCGGGCGACACATAATCAACAATACGGCTGCTATAGGGCGGCACCAACTGCACCGTAATGTTTACCGGTGCAACGCCTTGGGCCCGGGCAACCTGTACCAGGCACAAAACACTTATAATAACTGATATATATAGGCTCTTTATAGTCATTGGATCATTCTGTGTTTTAGTTAGGATAGGCGCCCCTGTTTATTTTGTTATCAACATCTCCACATCGCGTACATCATCGTCTGTAAGTACTTTTATGAACACCAGGCCATTGCCAACGCTGCTGGGCAGCGAGATGGCTTCCTGTACTTCGCTGATATAATTCCATTGTTTGTTCCACAAAACCGCACCTGCCGTTGAATACACTTTTATAAACAGACGCTGGTTACGGTACAGTTTTACTTTCAGGTTAAAGTTGCCGTTATTGGGATTGGGCGAAACAATCACGGTATCTATGCCAAACTGGTTATTGTAATTATTGATAACACCGGGGTCGTACGGGTTAATGGCTACGAGCTTGCTGGTGGTGAAATCGCAACCGCCAAACCAGGCCTTCATAGTAACCAGGTAATTACCTGCTGCATTAAAGCGAATAAGCGGGGTGTGCATGTTGCTATCGATCACCACGGCTTGTGCATCAAAGATCCATTGCAGACTATCGGGTTTGGGTGTGCATATTTCTTTTACCTGCAGCGTGTCAAGAGCATTCTGATTGGTGCTTACCAAAAAGTTCAACTCGGGCATAATGCCGTTCACTGGCACCGTTGCCGTGTTGGTGTATATGCAGCCGTTTGCATCTACCACTTTTATAGGATAATTTCCGGCACTGAGATTATTAAACTGTACAGTATTGCTAAAATTGGTTCCATTGTTAATGCTGTACTGATAAGGCGGTGTGCCGCCTTGTGTGGTGAACAGGAGGTAACCATTTGGGTTATTGATGCAAACCGGGCGGGCATATGTTGCAGCTGAAAGCGGGAGTGCGGGTTGGCCCACCGTAAGTATTTCGGCCAGCATGCAGCCCTTACTATCTGTAATAACTACGGGATATTTACCGGCAGGTACATTGCTCAATACATTGCCTGTTACCTGGTTGTTTTGCCAGGTATAAGTATAAGCAGGAACGCCGCCTTTGGGCAATAAGGTTATTTTTCCATCACTGCCGCTATAACATAAAACATCGTTGATGGTCGCCTGATCGGTAATGGGTGGATTAAGGTCGGTAATAGTAACCGGCGTGATAATAGAACAGCTATTGATGTCTTTTGTAACCACCTGGTAGTTGCCAGCTGTTAATGAATTAAACGTAGGTGACGAACTGAAATCCACCCCATCCAGGCTGTAAGCATAATTTGGCGTTCCGCCGGTAACTGAAAGTGTAAGCGAACCTGTATGGCCGCCTGCGCAATCATTATCGATCTTGGTAAAGCCGGATCGCATTTCAGCTGCAGGTTGTGTTAAGCTGGCCATAACAGGCGACACGCAGCCGCGGGCATCTTTAACAGAAAAAGTATGGCTGCCGGCAGTGGTAGCCACACTGGCTGAGGCGCCAAATGGGCCATTGTCTACTGCATACGTG
>CBIMFG010000357.1:0-5470 GCA_966243125.1 uncultured Niastella sp. | reverse complement strand
GCGCAACGCCTGTTTCGAACTCATCAAGAGTAAAAAGACAAGGGAAGAAAAGCAAAAAGAGATTGCGCTCATCATGGAACGTGAGCAGGAGCTGGTATTACAGTCAGAAATGGAATCTGAGCTCATCTCACGCGTTAAACGGGAGATTGAAAGCCTGCCGGGAAAATGTAAAGAGGTGTTTACCCTTTCTTATTTTGAGGGCTACAAGAATCCCGAGATCGCGGAGAAATTAAGCATCAGCGATCAGACCGTTAAAAACCTCAAAGCCGCTGCATTAAAAGCCATCAGAACGGCATTGCTGAAAAAAGACCTCCAGATCAGCACCGTTATTTTTGTTGTGCACCTTGTTCGCCGCTTGGGCGAGTAGTCTTTCCCTGCAGTAACACTTACTTAATATTTCACCTTTATCGCATTGTTATCTTTTTTTTAAATTCTTCGGTACGTTTTGGTACCCTCAGTCGTCACATTAATAGCACGGAGTTTTTGGTTAAGGCCAAATTCCATTAACCAGACCATTTCTCATTATGAATGAAATAGAAAATCGGGTTGTTGATCTTATTGAAAAGCATCTGAATGGAGAATTGTCAGATGCTGAAAAGCAAGAGCTTGAATCCTGGGAAGCCCAGTCAGAAAGCAATCGGCGGATCTTCCGCCACCTGACGGACAATAGCCAGTTAAAGCATTCCATCAGCGACAGCTATCCTGATGAACGAAAAGACCGGGTCCTGGCGACCATTCATTCAATGATAGAAGCTGATCAGCATGCCGTGGCTAAAGTAAGAATGATGACTATAAGAAAGCTCATGAGCGCTGCAGCCATCATTGGAGTGATCGCTTGTATTGCTTATTTCAGTCTCAACGTTCAAAAACCGCAGCCTGTTGCCCACACGCAGATCCCGTCAGGTACAAGCGATCAGGCTCCGGGCCGGGATGGTGCGATACTTAAATTAAGTAATGGTCAGGAAATAGTGCTGGACAATGCAGCGAATGGAGATCTGACTCAACAAGGCAGTACCTCTATTATTAAGAAAGGAAATGTACTTGTTTATAATGGTAAAAAGGAAGGCGCAGAAGTGCTGTATAATACATTAAGCACACCCATTGGCAGGCAGTTCCAACTGGTTTTGCCAGATGGAACCAAGGTATGGCTCAACTCATCGTCCTCTATTACATATGCGACCTTATTTAAAGGCAATGAAAGAAGTGTGACCGTAAGTGGGGAGGCGTATTTTGAGGTCGCTAAAGACGCCTCCAAGCCATTCAGGGTACATGTTGCCAGTGCACTCAAAGAAATGGGGGAGACGGTGATACAAGTTTTAGGAACAGATTTTAATATCAATGCATATGGAGATGAAACCCCGGTAAAAACAACTTTGCTCCAAGGTAGCGTAAGTGTAAAGACCGGCAATAATTCGGCCCTATTAAAACCTGGCCAGCAGGCCCTGGTAGAATCAACAACCCACATCAATTTGAACAAGGATGTAGATGTTGCTAAAGAAGTAGCGTGGAAGAATGGGTTGTTTAATTTCAATAATGAAAAACTGAAAAGCATTATGCCGCAGATCGCGCGGTGGTATAATGTGGATGTTGTATATGAAAATAAGGATGTTCAAAACATTATGATCACCGGCGAAATTGAGCGCAAAGCCAATTTATCGGAAGTGTTGAAGATCCTGACTTTTTTGAATATCAATTATAAGCTCGAAGGACGAAAGCTGATCCTGAAAGGGTAAGCACAGAACCAGGTTCAACTGTTAAAAACGCTACGAATGAAGAAAGGAACAACACGCGGCTGCGGCCCCTGTTTGGTTATTGGTATGGTATTAACTGGCTATCCCATCTTATTTGGCCGGTGCAATCCTTTAACCGCTTCTATACGATTCTTATCGTTACATAACTCCCGTGAACCATCATAGCGGAAATTAGTCTCTGATTTTTTATAAAGCACAGCTGATCAGTAGTGTAGCCATGAAAAATACATCTCCTTAACGGTCAATGCCATTTTAAGAACGCAAGCTGTTAACCATTGAATCCATCCGCCAGGGTACCTTATTATGTCACCCTAGACATACAAAAGCCGACAGTGTTGGAAGCACCGCCGGCTTAGAAAGGTAACCAATAAATGTTGGTGCACTTATTTTTAACCTAACACAACTAAGTTATGCAAGAAACTGCAGCTTGCAAAGTCCAGGTTATTGCCTGTACTGAACCCAAACTATTGGCTTTAAAGTGGAAAATTTCTAAACAAACCCAGCGGACTATGAAGCTACTTGCGCTATTAATGCTGGCGGCCGTTCTCCAGGTATCTGCGAAGGGATTCGCGCAGGAGAAGATTTCGATCTCTGTTGATAATGCACCGTTGGAACAGGTGCTGAACACTATTAAAAAGCAATCTGGGTATTATTTTGTTTATCGGCAGGAAATAGTTGCCGGTAAGAAGGTTAGTATTCATGTGTCTAATGCAAGCTTGCAGGATGCGCTTGACAAGAGCCTTTCGCGTCAAAATTTATCATATAATATAGTAGGGAAGAGTATAGTAATAAGTCGCGTTAAAAATGAAAGTGCTAGTGTTGAAGAGTTTTCCTCTAATAACAATCTTCCTTTTATCGATGTGAAGGGGAGGGTGGTGAATGAGAAGGGGGAGCCGGTGGCTGACGTTACTATTACTGTGAAAGGAACGGATAAAACAACAGTTACAAATTCAAATGGGGAATTTTCAATTTTGACGGTTGAGCAAAATGCCGTTCTTATTTTTACTCATATTACGATGGAAACGTTCGAGTTAAAAGTAAGTGGTAAAACTGAATTAGCTATTAGTCTGAAAACGAAAGTCAGTGCGCTGGGTGATGTAATAGTATCTGTAAATACCGGTTACCAAGAAATTCCGAAAGAAAGGGCAACGGGAAGTTTTGTTAAGGTGGATAATGAATTATTGAACAGAAGTGTTTCCACTGATATCTTAAGTCGAATACAGGGGGTGACAAGTGGACTTTTGTTTGATAAAAGTAATCAAAGCTCCAATAATACAAGAGGTATTAGTGTGCGAGGAAGAAACACTCTTTTTGCAAACACAACACCTTTAATAGTAGTTGACAATTTTCAATACGACGGGGATGTTAATAATATTAATCCAAATGATATAGAAAGTGTAACTGTACTGAAAGACGCGGCAGCGGCGTCCATTTGGGGAGTAAGAGCCGGTAATGGTGTTATTGTAATAACAACAAAAAAGGGTAAATACAATCAAAAACCAGTAGTGTCAGTAAACAGTAATGTTACAATAGGTGAAAAACCTGACCTATTTTATATGACCACAATGAACTCTTCTGATTTTATTGATGTTGAGACCTTTTTATTTGGTAAGGGGTTTTATGATAACCAGATTACTTCAACTCAACGACCTGCACTTACACCGGCTGTAGAAATATTGCTCAAAAAACGAAATAATATATTAACAGCGGATCAGGCAAATGGATTATTAGACTCATTAAAACAATTTGATGTTCGAAATGATTATCTGAAATCCTTTTATCAGAGGTTAGTAAATCAGCAGTATTCTGTGAATCTAAGTGGGGGAGGGGATAACCAACGTTATTATGCTTCTCTCGGATATGATAGAAATATCGATAACCTTATTGGAAATACATTTCGTCGGGTGACAGGAAATTTTAGAAATTCATTCAGTCTTTTAAAGAAGAAATTGGAAGTTTCAACGGGATTAATGTACACTCAAACTAATGTTGAAAATAACGGAATGGGAATTGGACAAATAACTTTAGGGACTACAGGCCGATTGTACCCTTATGCTTCATTCGTCGATCCTACTGGCCTACCGCTCTCTATAGCTAAATATAGGCAAGGTTATATTGATACTGCTGGCAACGGCAAACTTTTAGACTGGAATTACAGGCCATTGGATGAGCTTTCCTCTAAGGATAACTCTTCTAAATCCCTTGATTACCAAATTAATCTTAATGTTCAATATAAAATATTAGATGGATTATTTATTGATGCAAAATACCTTAATGCCAGAGGACAATCAGATTTCAGAAATTTTTACAGTCAACAAACATTTTTTACAAGAGATATTATAAACAGATATACACAACTTGGGCCGAGTAACATAGTAAGACCTGTTCCATTAGGTGATATCGTCGATTTCTCTAACAGTGTTTACAATTCACAAACCTTAAGAACATCTATTAATTACTCAAAAAAGTGGGGAAAAAATGATGTTACAATATTGGCAGGCGCAGAAGGTAAAGAGCTTAAAACAGATGGTAAATCGTTTAGGTTGTACGGTTATAACGATAATTACGGAACTTATATCCCCGTAGACTTTGCAAATAGTTATCGGAACTATATCACCGGATCAAGCACACAAATTCCCAATGGTATAAATGTTGTCGGCTTAAATGACAGATATGTTTCTATGTTTTTTAATGGAGCATATACCTACAACAATAAATATACTTTTTCTGTAAGCGGAAGAAGGGATGCATCAAATATATTCGGTGTTGAAACAAACCAAAAATGGGTGCCACTTTGGTCGACAGGAGTTAGCTGGAGAATTTCTGATGAGTCATTTTATAACCTTGATTGGTTGCCGATATTAAGGCTAAGAGCGACTTATGGGTATAACGGAAATGTTGATAAGTCGGTTTCCGCTTATTTGACAACCATTGCGGGCATTTCTAATAGATACGGTTTGCCTACAAATTCTCTGGGTAATCCACCTAATGAAGAATTGAGATGGGAAAGATCTAAAATGGTCAATTTGGGAATTGACTACGAGGTTTTCAATAAACACTTTACGGGAAGTTTTGAATACTTTATCAAGAGTTCTAATGACCTAATTGGTAATGCGCCCTTGGCGCCCTCAACTGGCTTAAGCAATTTTAAAGGAAATACATCTGCTATGAAAGGAAGGGGGATGGATATTACAATCAATTATAACACTCAAGGCAAAACAATAAATTGGTATAGCACATTCCTGTTAAGTTATGTTAAGGATTGGATAAGCGATTATAAGATAGACCCTACAAGTGCAGCTCAATATATATTACAGAGTACTCCAAAAGTTGGAGGTCCAGTTCTGGGAATATATAGCTATAAATGGGCTGGATTGGATCCTGCTACTGGAGATCCTCAGGGCTTTTTAAATAAACAGATAAGTAAGGATTATGTAAATATTATGAATAGTGTTGACTTGAGCGATATAGTTTATAATGGTCCGAGTTTACCTAGGATATTCGGTAGTTTTAGAAATACAGTCAAATGGAAATATTTATCATTTTCTTTCAATGTTGCTTATAAACTTGGCTATTATTTTAAAAGACAGTCGATTAATTATTCAAGTTTATTTAGTGGAATCAGTTCTGGGCATACAGATTACAGTTTACGGTGGCAAAAATTTGGTGATGAACAAACAACAAATATTCCGTCGCTAGTTTATCCGTCTAACAATTCT
>CBIMFG010000356.1:0-5475 GCA_966243125.1 uncultured Niastella sp. | reverse complement strand
AGGCAGACATGTGGGAGCGCTTCTGTATTGATCTTGGAAACATTGACCAACGTCATGAATTTTGGGCAGGCAAAGTTCCTTCCTCTGCAAAACGCCAATAAAATAACCTTAAATCGAATATGTCAAATTATCCGAACGTTAAGGACAAGCAAAATAGTTACCCATGAAAAGGGTTGTAACAACACCGCTATGAAGTACATCCGCATATTGAAGCGGGTATTAAAATTTGCGGTTGACCAGGGCTGGCTGGAAATAAACCCGGTAGGGCGGTTTAAATGCACGTATGTGGAACCATTCCGAGAACGGCTGACGATGGAAGAAGTAATGACCCTGTACCATAAGGAGTTTGCCGTTGATCGGTTAGCCGAGGTAAGGGATGTATTTATTTTCAGTTGCTACACCGGCTTTGCCTACCAGGATGTTTACAACCTGACACCAGATAATATAGTAACCGGCATCGACGGTGAAAAATGGATAGCCACCGACCGATCTCTATAATCACAATGGCGAAAAAAGTGAGTTGGCAGTAGTGATATACCCAGGCCAGGTGGGGTTTATGGCAATGCACCTGTAGAAGGTAGACTTATGAGAACATATTTTGAAAAGTATCTGACATTTCGTAAAAGAGGAAATCACATTGTAGAAGCACAACCCGTAGGAGCATATTGGGGTGAAGTTAGTCAGTCATATGGCACTTTAAATAGCGCTGCAGGTACTGACGGGCTGAATCGTACTGCTCAGGTGCAATTCCAGGGGAGCAATGATTGAAAAACGTACTCAAATATTTTCAACAACCGGTGCTGCAAAGATAAGCGTAGAAGCCAACCCGGGAGTGTTTAAAATTGGAACTGAATTGGAAGCAGGATTTACGATCCAATCAGCTTCTAATATTAACACTATCCCTACAACACAATACATTAGAACTGTTACTGCCACCCAGGTAGGAATTCTTAGAAACTCTTAAACATGAGATTAAACGCAATTGTTGCTTTAGCATTGATTTGTATGCAAGCCTGTAAAGCACAACCACGGCATAAAGAAATGGTTTATTCCTGGTTTGGCCTCGAAACAATCCCTAAGGGACCGTTTGGAGAAATAAACGGAGCTATAAAATACGACCTTCCGCATACAATCAAGGAGCCCGGAGATAAATTTAAATTTTATGGCAACTATGACAGCATCCGTGTAAAATTTCCGGATATGGAAGAAGAAGCTGTGTTTAAAAAAGAAACCATCCCGGCGTTGAAATGGAAACCAGCTCCGCAATACGGCAACAAATACTTTTTTATTGGCACCTATACTAATGTGGAATTGCCAGGAGTTTATTTCAGCTTTTATTTAACAAAAGACCAAAAGAGCCTGATGGAACTGGAATATACCAATCCGGGCAATTTAATGGCGGTCTTTTTTTTCGCAACAGATTCAGTCAATGCACTTCATAAGGGACTTGTTGACGCCGAAAAAGAAATACCTGAAGCTGAAATGCCTGTAGAGGCTCATTAAAGGTTTCCGGCATTTATTTCTCATTTACATACGAAGACATATTTTTTATTTATCGAGCAGGAAGAAAGCCGGGTATGCCGGCTTTCTATCCTCTCAGTCCGGGTAGGTAAGGGCATTCCATGTATCCATACGCGATAATCATTTCAAGATCTGCCCTGCAACGGTATCCTGATAAATCCCCAAAGCAGCCAATGTATAATCGTATCTCACATTATCATATGTAACCGGGACTTTCAGATAGTTGTTGGAGCCTGGTCATGGGCCTGGAACAGGGCATGATTTCAACCCTGAAAAAACTGGATCAAAGATACACACAAACCCGGCCTTTATTTTGACCAGCTAAATTTTGCTTCCCTTGTCAAATTGGTTTTTTCAATATCAAGGTCGGTACTAAACATGTCAACTATTATTTGTGAAATTTCTTTTCTGTTAATGGTTCCCATTGTTCGTCTGATATCAATGTAATTTTCCCTTGACAATTTTTCCGTTAAATCCCGAACAGTTTGTAAATCAAAGTCTTTACTGAAATGATCCGCTATTTTTGACGCCGAAATAAAAAATAGAATACCAGTCAGGGCAATCTTCCAGTCGAAGAAAAATGCAACAAGAGATAAAAGAAATCCAATGATAAATACTGAGGCCAGCCAATCAGGGTACGTCAATATCTTTATGTCTGTATCTAAGTAATTTTTAAATTCTGTTACTTTTTTCCTTCGATTTTTATGTGGAAAAAGGTCAATGAGTTTTGAGTTCAGGTTTATTTGATCTTCATTGATTTTCTGTGTTTTACTAATTGCATTTCGAACCTGGTAAAACGCCTGTTGTTTTGTACAGTCGTCAGTATGTTGGTAGGTTATATTATTTTCAAATATGTCGCATAAATCCCCAAATGTTTTGACATCATAGAAGGTGTCCCTTTTAAACGTTAAGCCAAAAGATTTTTCAAGTTTCCTTACTACGTCAAAGATATCTTCATATTCAAAGTCGGCTAAGTTGGTTGTATTATCGTAGGATGCCATATTTTTGTTTTCAAGCGGGGTAAAATTACAAATGAAGGGTTATTATGCAATTGCTGCTCTACGAGCGAGATTTTTTCATATATATCATAGATCTAATGCGGATATAATGTTAGGTAAACCTGTAGTTACTAAAAGGTAGCTCCTGCCGTTGTATTAATACTTCTGTCTTTTAGTCCTTTGCAGTCTTTTGTGGCGAAGCCCGATACGTTTTTCAACACAAATAAAGAACTGCCTTTTGCCGGTTGCGCCTCCACATTTCGTAAGGTGATGTTTTTTACATCCTCTATATAAAAGGCTGGCCGGGTTTCTTCACCCAAATAACGGATGTGCACATCATTCAATTCAATGCCGGCTGCATGCCTTATAAAGAAACCATATGAAGGCATTACCCCCATCTTGGCCGGCTCGGGATAGGTTTGTGCATATTCAGGAACGGTTGTTTGAATGCGGGTGGTGGCTGAATCCATTGGCCGGTACCAAATATGGATATTACTCAACTTCACATCTTCTATATTATAACCAGGCAACCCTGCCAGCAAACAGGCAAAGTGCGCATCGGCGTTATAAGCTGAGATGTTACTGATGGTTACCCGGTGCAATTTACCGGTAGATGTTCCTGATGGGCCGCGCATGCGGGCGCCCACTCTTAAAAACAGCGGCGAATTGGTAACATCGCGCATGGTAATGTTATCGATTGATACATCTTCAATGATAGCGCCATCAACGGTTTCCAATGCAAGTCCCCGGCAATACTCAAACACACAATTAGAGATGGTGATGTTTATAAAGCCACCATTTGATTCAGTACCGAATTTTATTCGTCCGGTAGGCCCTTCATGATCCGGTACTTTATCCCATTCCTTACGCTGGTACGTGCCGTTGTAAAAGGTGCCCAAATCAAAACCGCTTACCTGGCAGTTAGTGATGGTAACGTTTTGCGTGGCCCTTGCTACGCCCAATGCGTAAGAGCTTTTCAGGCAAATGCCATCATCCCAGGGTGAATTGATGGTACAATTGGAAATGCGAACGTTTTGACAACAGTCAATGTCCATGCCATCACGGTTGGTATCCATCTTCAGGTTATCAATGGTTAAATTATCTACGCCGGTAGCCAGAATTCCGAAGTGTCCACCTTTTAAAATGGTAAAGTCTTTTAGTATCACATTGCGGCAGTTTTTCAGGGCAATAGCTTTGTTGCCCCAGGGCCGTTTGGCAGAGGCATTTCTTACCAGTCCTTGCCCGTTTATAATGCCAGGTCCTATAATGGAAATATCCTGCAAACCTTCTCCAACGATCAAACTGTTGTGCCAGTGGCTGTGACCATAGTCCTGGTACTGATCAAAGGCATTCGGTTCTGCATTGTCATATTTTCCACCGGCAGCAGAATCTGCGGCCAGTAATTGGGCACCCTGATCGAGGTACAAACAAACATGGCTTTTGAGGTGAATGGTATAACTGAGGTAAACGCCGGCAGGAAAATAAACAGTGCCGCCGCCTTGTTGAGCAGCTGCTTCAATGGTATTATCGATGGCTTTGCTATTAATGGTTTTACCATCTCCTTTAGCGCCGTACTCTTTAATGTTGAAAGAAGGGACCACCTGGGCTATGGCGTGGTAACAATAGAAGCAACAGATGAATAAGAAAAGAATACTACTTCTGTACAGTTGTTTATTCATAACGTTGGCAAGACTTGAATTTTAAAGCTATACATTGTAGGTATTTCAACTATCCTGTTATATCCTGCATTTTCATTCCACGGTCTGGATTACCGGCTTGGTAAACCCTGAAGCAAGCTACGCTACTTTGTTATACTTGTTCCGGTAGTCACCTGGTGTCATTCCTGCTATTTTCTTAAAGAGTTGTCGAAAGGCTTTTGCATCTGCATAACCTACCTCGTACATTACCTCGTTTATCTGCTTGTGGGTAGATTCAAAAAGGCGTTTGGCCCCTTCTACCTTAATCCGCTGAACATAGTCGGCTGGCGATAGCTGCGTAGCTTTTTTAAACCGCCGTGTAAAGTTAATGCGGTCCATACTACAGTGTACAGCCAACTGGTCTACAGTTAGCCGGTCACCAATGTGTTGTTCTATATATTCCTGTATGTGTCGTATAGCATCGTCTTTATGATCTTTTGAGCCTTCAAACATAATAAATGGAGATTGTGAATCCCGTTCTATGTCTATCTGTAAAACCCTGGCGCAATAAAGCGCAGCTTCACGTCCACAGTATTTTTCTACAATGTAAAGCGACAAATTGAGGCTTGATATGGCGCCGCCGGCCGTATACACACCCTCCTGATCAGTGAGGATTTTATTGGTATGGAGCTCCAGTTCGGGGAACAACCGGCGAAAGTAGGCTTCCGCTTTCCAATGCGTAGCGCAGGGTTTGCCATTCAGGAGCCCGGTAGCAGCCAGCAGGAATGTACCGGTACACAAGCTGGCAACTTCTGCCCCCGCATTGTATTGATCGATAATCCAGTCCAGCACAACGCGGTTTTTGCGGATCGCATAATCGTCCTGTTCAGCAAAGCTTGGCAATATAATTAGCCCGGCCTTATCGGTAGCCTGCAGCGGCGCTACTTGCAGACTCAATAAACCATTCATCAATGGTTGCTGAAGATTGGTTCCGGCAAGCCGGATCTTATAATAGGGTTTTCCCCTTGTATGTAGAAGAAACTCGTTGGCCTTTTCGAATACCTCAATGGCATTAAACAAAGAACTCGGTTTCAACACACCGTCAGCAATTAAAAAAGTCACCTGCATCATGCGTCTAAGTTACTTGGTGAAAATTGAACAAACAACCCCTCAAGTTGCTAAATGTACACCCCATCAGAAATTAACCTTAGCAATAGTTTTGTCTTTATGAAAAACATAAAAATTCTCGTTAGTGGTGCCTCTGGTAATAGTGGCACGTTGATCTTGCAGGCCCTGGCTGCCCAACAGTTGCCAGTACG
>CBIMFG010000355.1:0-5486 GCA_966243125.1 uncultured Niastella sp. | reverse complement strand
TTATCATTCGGAAATTTTTGACTAATAGCAATTTGCCGATGACCCTTAGCCAGACACCAGTAAGGGGTCCACTTTTCCCAGTCGTTATGTATAGTTTCGTGGTGTTTTGGCGGATCAAAGTATTGTCCTTTGAATTCGGTATTGGGATAAAAATACCCATCCAATCCAGACCCTAAGAATATGGTATCGCTTTGGGAAATGTCATCACAATTGCGGGCATCGAACGTATTTAGTTTATGGTGGTAAATGTATTTATCAAGGCCCACTACCGATGCTTCAGAAGCAGTGAGGTAAGAAATAACCTGGGCGCGTTTATCGCGCGTGGTGCGTATCACGCTGTCTCTTTGCACATCCATGCTACCCACCTTTTTCTTTCCACTGTACTGGTTAAGCGTGTTGGCTGCAATAATAGTAGGGCTGTTTTTATCGCGTTGGCTTAAAGCGGGCGCCACTACATCGTCGCCACCCACCTTGTTATAAAAATCTTTGGTATTGATGGCTTTTTCGCCAGGGTTCCGGAAATAGGACGCTTCAAACAGGTCATGGCTGTTGCGGAAATTGATGGTATTGCCAATGGTGTTCTCCGCTTCCCATGGACCGGTTTTAGTATAGGAATAGTTTAAGTTCAGGTCTGCTCCTATGTGCAATGCATCGCCAATACCAACGTCGCCACTATAGGCGTTTGATTTGGTTTTACTGCTTATACGGTGATCGGATATAAATCCGATATCACCACGGTATGGCCTGAAAGTACCACCGGTACCTTCACCCGAAATAGAAAACACATCATAGGTATATGTAGGCACTCCTATATGGGGAACGGCCGGTTTTTCCCGGTAAGAAATATCCTTTTCGCGGTTAAAGTCGGTCAATGCATCGCGGTTATTCACCAGATTCTGGTAATTGAGATAACCAAAAACCGGCATAGCCACCGAGGTATCGGCCACTGCTATGTATTCACTGCCCCAATAACCGCTGATGAATGCAGATCCGTGAAAGCCTTTCTTTTGATCACCAATTTTAACAGTTACACTGGTATTGGAATTGGTCATGGGCATGGTAATGAAAGGCGTTGAAGGCGCCCAGGCGAAAAGCAAAGCACTGCGGCTAACATTTCCATAAGCCCCACGGTCTCCGTTCTTATCGTCTTTTATCCTTTTGCCGGCATCGGCATTAAGCCCCATTTGTACGCCTTTCAGCCCCGTCATGGTATTATAAGGCGCCGAGAGACTCAAGCCGCCGCCCCACGTGGGATACTGATTTTTGTCGTAATGGGAATATTGGTACGACAAGCTGGGTTGCAGCGTAACGCCATTTTGGGTGTTATTGGTGATTGACAACCCGCCACTGAATGTACCAAACGATTTGGCGCCTGCACTTAATGAAGCATTGGTGCTGCGTTCAAACCCCCAACCATTGTATGTATTATGAAATACGCCCAGGCTTGCGCCTACGTTTACAGAAACTTTAAGCGTATCAAGCGGTCCTTTGTCACTTCTCGACTTAGTCAAACCAAACACTTCATAATCTCCACCAATGGTCACCCCCCAGTTGTCATTGGGTTTTATATTCGACACCTTCTTCATGGTATCAGCGCCCCCATTAAAATCATCGGGCACGCCCCGCATATTACGGGTAATGGTCCCGGGATTGATATTCCAACCCAACCCTACCCAACTCGCCTCCTCATCCATGGTAATACCACTGTGGTAAGCAATATTCACGGGATAACCACCTACATCCAGTAACGGAATGTTATAGCTGAAATCGCCCGAGAACCGATCAACCATATTATTAGCGTTAACCGACGAAAACGACTGGCTTTCGGGTTGTGTAGGCCCGCCAATAAATGTATGTTTAGCAGCCACCTTGTTTGCTGTAATTACCGGACGTTTTGAAGGCACGTAGGCATCATCATGTTTAAACCTGAATGCCGGGTAATAAGTTTTCTGTTTATACGGATCGTATCGCAGTCCTATTCGCTCAGCTATCGTTAGCTGAACAAACGAAATGCTCAACAGGAACAAGGCTATTTGTTTCTGATACCGTAACGCTAAACTCAATATCATAAATCGGGGATGTTAAGTGGTATTCTGTTATTGATGCAAGTTCTCTCTTTCAATAGTTTTTGTACTATTCTTACACGCTTACTTCGTCACTGTGAATTTTACCGTCCAGCTTTCATTGCGGCTGTTTACAAAGCGAAACAGGTATACTTTATTCGCTTGTATCTTTCTGTTATTCCGCAATGAAACCTGTAATTGATTTTGTCCGTATTGTACAGGAAGGCTTCCCTCCTGCACTACCGGGTTGCCCGGATCTTCTATGCTGGTAATGGTATACTTTATAGTACTGTCTGCTGCGGCATTGTCATACGTAATGCGCAATACATTACCGGCCGTAGCAATCACGGCATCCTGCCCACGTTTTACTTCTACAAATGGGGTTGGCTGCTCCACCTCCAGGCGTAAATTGGTTTTCGTAACGCGGAAAGTCCAGATATCACTCAACGCAACGGCTTTGCCGCTGTTCATGGCTACCACACGCCAGGCATATACTTTGCCAGTATCCAACGATCGTGTAGAAGCCGGATAATTATAGAACAAGTTCTTCGTATATACCGATGCGTTTATAGGCACGTTCTGCTGAATGGCATCTGCTTTGCCTTGTCCGGGCAATACTTCCACCAGCACCATGGCATAGCCCAGGTCGTTAAACAACCCAAGGGGTGTTGGCGGCAACCAGGTAAATTGCGGATAAGGCGTCATGAGGTTATCTTCATTGGCAGGCGTATTCAGCAAGGGCGGACTTAACGGGTCCACATTTACCGGAATACAGTTTTCTACCAGGGTAATTTCTCCTTTTTGTGCATTCACTACGGTGTAACAAGCCTGGTACCGGCCTGCAGGCAACATGCCATTCGGGTCCATATCAACCCGCGCAGCCGGAATGCTGTATGAATATTGTATAGGCGACAGATCGCGTGCCTGCAATTGCCGGCCGCCTTTGCCCAATGAAATGGGCGCCGATGTAGCCGTGATCACGGGCTGGTTGGTTTGCACATCCAGCAACACCAGGTTTACCTGTACCAGCATATTGCCGGTACCTGAATTTACCAGCACCATATTCCATAACTGATTTTTTACCAGTACACCGGCAGGCGGTACCTGTAGCGTCATGCTTACCTGTGCATGTGATACAGATGCTAACCCCGACAGCAGTAAACAAAACAGTGTCCATTTTTTAAACATAAAATCCGGTTCAAAATGTTTTAAAATAGGTAGCCCTGCCCGTGTTATTAGGCACAAGCTGTTTATTCATTCCGGGAATAAATCCCTTTTCGGCGGAAAATTGTATTTGTCCCAGCTTAGGTAGCTGAAAACTTGTTTCTGCAGAATAACCCAGTTGTTCTATATTAAAAGCGGTTTGATAGTTGTATTTAACACCACCGCCGATCATTATATATTTATTGATGTTGTACAGCGCTCTTCCTTCCAGCGTATACAACTTATAATCCTGGTTGAACGCGCCCGATGCATTGGATTGCAGCGTCAACTGGTTTATAAAAGCTGATTGACTCAGCAGCAGGTTCTTTGTATTGAAGTATACAAAACCCGAATCGGTTGACCGGTTATAGAACTGCGTGTACACCAATGCCGAATTCATCATAATCCTGTTCACCTGGTAGGAATGGGTAACATTACCGGTGAGGGTGTAAAACAGATTTTCGCGATACAAGCCATCGCCCAGTTTGGTAATTTGACTGCTGGGAAAATAACCCGCTGAGATCACCGGCCATTTGTTCCGGCGCCAGGTAGCCTGCACGCTTTTAAAAACCGTAGTGCTTTTATACTGACTGCCAATAAATGGATTGCTGAAGTCATTGGTGTTGGCGCCCAGTATCAGCGTCAACTGTTTTTTGAAGAGCAATTGTTGCACATTGGCGCTCCAGGCGGTTTGCGCAGAACCATCGGTAAAAGTGCTGAACGATTGAAAATTAGCGCCCATCCGTTTAAAAGCCCCGCGTACCGTTGTTTGTGTTTTTGGAAAGAACCCTTCCGTTTTTAGCGAATACGCTTCGTTGTGGCGATTACTCAAATCCAGCATTTGCGCGGGCAAACTGTTTTTACCCGATGAATCTTTTGCATACACGGGGTAAGATGATTTGGCAACTTCAGCCGTCAACGTAATATTTTTATTAAGCCGGTAATTTCCTTCCAGGGTAAAACCCATCAATGCCGATGAAGGCGTTTGCACCGAAGTTGTTTGCGTTGTATCAACTGTACCGGCATTGTATAACTGCCGTCGCCCGCCAAACCAGGTAAAGATGATATTGTTGCCATCCTTCAAACCCCGGCCATAACGTAATACGGTAAGATATTGGCCCGATTGTTTGGGTCCTTTTACAATAAAATCGCGGAAACGATAATCCACGCTGCCCGTTGCCAGGGCATAATAAGCATCGGGATTGTATTCAGCCTGAAACCCGTTCACGGAAATATTCTTTGCCGATAGCTCGGAATAATTCACCACCGTTCTGCCCACGCCAAATGAGCGGATGGCCATTAATGTTTTATAACCCTTGGGAAGAATGGTATCCGCAATATGGTTTTCTTCCATAACCTCCTTCAACCTTGCCGGACTTTTCGCCTGATCAATTTCCCGGCAAATTTTATTGATCGATTCCTGCGATTGCCCTTTGGCTGTTTTTATCAGTTGTTGCAAAGCCACCATACGTGCTCGCAATGAATCAACCTGTTGTTTGCGGTGCGCAAAGGTTGCTTCAAGAGTATCTATTCCCAGTCGCAACTTTGCCGAATCCAGCAATGACCCGGTACCCGGCAACCGGTAACTGGTATCTGATCTTCCCGCCATCTTGGCCAGTGAATCGCGCAGGTATTGCTCTTTTGCTTCTACCAGCTTTTGCAGCAGATTGGGATTTTTTATCCAGGAATCCAGTGAGCGCAGCTTCAATATGGTTTCATCCAGTTCAAACTTCAAACTATCAGGCGCTTTGGGCGATGGCAAAGAAGCCAGGAATTTTTCCCGTACCTGTGCTTTTATTTTCTGCGTGAACTGGGTATTGTTATAATTTAAATTGAGATCAGAAAAATTCCGGAACAACTTGGAGTTGGTGAACCGGTTGGTAAGATATACCCGCATAGGATACTTTCCTTTTACCGTAATATCCAAATATGTTTGAACCGTATGCTGGTAAACATTTTTTTCATTATAGGGTGTATCTATATTAGAATAATAATTCACATTGTACATAACATTCCCGTGCACCTGTAAAAAAGGAACACGCGCCGGCATAGCTGGTTCAACTATTTTCACCGGCTCTCTTTCAACCGGCACATAGATATAAGCATAAATAGGAATCTTTATTACCCCTTTACAATCCCGATGCTCCAGGAACCAGGTGGTAGGTTCATCCGTTTCCGGCTCCGCCTTTTCCTTGTTCACAAACCTCACGCTCCAATCCG